>CANHBE010000051.1 GCA_947458575.1 Flavobacteriaceae bacterium
ACCAAATCCTTCAACAATACTCATCCATGTTCCCGCCATTGAGGTAATATGACAGCCCTCTTCGACCTCTTTGTTATAGTCATCTAAATCAAGGCGTGAAGTTCGCAAATAGAAGGTGTAGGCCATGTCCATTTTATCTAAAACTGCCGCTTGTATAGAGTGAACGCAAGGCGAAAGTGAAGACTCATGAACAGTAAAGGACTCATAGAATTCGAAATTTCTATGTAATTCTTCCTTAGAAAAACGATCTTCAAAAAAGTAAAAACATTGGAGCACATCGGCTTGCTTGATATATGGAGAGCGCAAAATTCGATCCCACGACCATTTTTGATTAATAGGTCGTTGACTTCTGTCTAGATCCGAAACGCGAACCAACTCTTTATCAAGGAATCCGTCCTGCTGGAGGTAAACTTGATACTCTTCCGAGTAAGGTAAGTACATATGATCGGCAACTTTTTTCCATCCTTGCAATTCAAAATCTGTAATGCCTGTTTTTGCAGCAATTCTTTGATAATCGGCCGCATACTCAGCAGCGACTTTCTTAATTTGTTCAGCTGTATACTCAAGGCACCATTTAGCGATGTAATTGGTATAGAAGTTATTGTTGACGTTGTTTTCATATTCATTTGGTCCGGTTACGCCTAAAATCATATATTGATTTTTGTTCGTTGACAAAGACGCTCGTTGTTGCCAGAAGCGTGCAATACCAATCAATACTTCCAGTCCTTTTTCAGGAATGTAAGAGTAGTCGCCGGTATATCTATAATAATTGAAAATGGCAAAAGCAATAGCGCCATTGCGATGAATCTCTTCAAAGGTGATTTCCCACTCGTTGTGACATTCTTCACCGTTCATGGTAACCATCGGATAAAGTGCAGCGCCATTTTTGAAGCCGAGTTTTTGAGCATTTTCAATGGCTTTTTCCAACTGGTTAAAGCGATAGGTCAGCAGGTTTCTCGCAACTTGCTGGTCTTTTGTCGCCATATAAAATGGGATACAGTAGGCTTCGGTATCCCAATAGGTAGAACCGCCGTATTTCTCTCCAGTAAATCCTTTTGGACCAATATTCAAGCGAGAATCTTTTCCAAGATAGGTTTGATTAAGTTGAAAAATATTAAATCGTATACCTTGTTGTGCTTTAACATCACCTTCAATGGTTATGTCGGACATTTCCCAAATCTTTGCCCAAGCGATTGCTTGCTCATTTAAAAGCGTCTGATATCCTTTTGATGTGCTTGCCTGAATGCAGTTTTTGGCAGCGGTAACTGTGTCTTGATGATTGAGAGACACGGTATACCCACCAATTTTCTGCAGCGATGCAGTTTGATTTTTAGAAACATCAATTGAATACTTGAATTGTATTTTCTCTTTGGATTTTTCAAAAATTTCTGGTGCGTTCGCTTGCGATTGTCCGTTCAAGAAAAGACTATTGTTCATAAACGTGGTTGCGACAAAATGTGTTTTGAACGTTCTGGCCGTAACGAAAGCATTATGTAGTTCGTGCTGCACGTCTAATGTCTCCCAAAATTTGTCATCCCAGTTCGCATCTTCATTGTGTACGCCTGCATCTAAATACGGTTTGAATACAATGGTGGCATTATTGTTTAGCGGCTTTATTTCGAAGTTGATTACACCAACTTCATCTTGATCTAGAGACAAGAAGCGACGGACTTGTACGTTAATTTCTGTTCCGTTTTTCAGAGTTGCATCAAAGGAACGGTGATACCAACCTTCTTTCATGTTGAGTTCACGTCTGAAGTTATCGACTTTAGGACAATTATTCAGGTCAAGTTCCTCGCCATTGATTTCAACTTCAATTCCGATCCAATTGGGTGCGTTGAGAACTTTTGCGAAGTATTCAGGATAACCATTTTTCCACCATCCCACTTTGGTTTTATCCGGATAGTAAATTCCCGCAATATAACTGCCTTGGAAAGTTTCACCGCTGTATTTCTCTTCAAAATTTGCGCGTTGACCCATGGCGCCATTTCCTATGCTAAACAAACTTTCGGAAGATTTTACTCTTTCCGTATCAAACCCTTCCTCTATTATTGACCAATTGTCCTGTAGAATGTAATCTTGATTCATTTTGATTGATAAATTATTTTCAAATTAATTGACATCGTGCAGCAATTGTTGCTACATTTTCTTTTCGTTTTTATTATTTATTGATGAGTGCTTCTATGAAACTCGTATCCATATAGGTGAAATCTTTAAAAATGTACTTTGCCTCATGCAAGACAGTGTTATCGCCAATACCGACGCTGACCATTTTGGCAATATTAGCAGCTTGAATCCCAGCAACAGAATCTTCAAAAACTACAGAGTCTTCACTATCAATGCCCAAAAATTTGGCAGCCTGTAGAAACACTTCCGGGTCGGGTTTTGCGTTGGTTACATCGTTTCCATCAACGATTACTTCAAAATAGTTAATAATGCCGGTTTTTTCCAAAATGGGTTTAGCATTTTTACTAGCCGAGCCCAATGCGATTCCCTGATTATTTTCTTTCAAGAATTGTAAGATTGGCATAACGCCGGGCAGAATCTCGCTAAAATTCATGTTTACCAAATACGAGAGGTAATCTTCATTCTTCTGTGTCAACCATTGATCTTTTTGCTCTTGTGTGGCATTGATATTTCCCAATTCAAGAATTAGGTCTAATGATCGAATGCGGCTGACGCCTTTTAGTTTTTCGTTGTGCTCGGGTGTAAACTCGATATCCAATTGGCTGGCGATTTTTTGCCATGCGAGAAAGTGGTATTTGGCGGTATCTACTATGACGCCATCGAGATCAAATATGAAAGCTTTTCTATTCATTAATATCTATCTTTTTGTTGGTCTTTACAGTCAACGTTAAGAGTCCAGCTAAAATCATCGAACAACCCCCCACAATTAGCGCATATACAGGTTCGCTATTGAAAAACTCAGTAACTAAAAAACCAAGGATCGTACCTGCAACGATCTGAGGAATCACAATAAAGAAATTAAAAACCCCCATGTAGTAACCCATTTTGTTTGCGGGAAGCGCACCAGACAGCATAGCATATGGAATTGATAGTATACTGGCCCAAGCGATACCAACGCCAATCATAGCGAGCAAAAGGCCGACCTTGTCTGAAAGGAAGTAAATGGAAATTAGTCCAATTCCTCCAGCGAAAAGAGCGAGCATATGGGTAAATTTGTTGCTTGTTCTTCTTGCCAATACGGGAAGTAAAAACGCTATTGCAGCTGCAACGCCGTTATATACTGTAAACATCACTGAAACCCAATCTGCAGCGTCATTATAGACTTTCGATGTGGAATCTGAGGTCCCAAAAACATGACCAGTAACAGCTTTAGTGGTGTAAATCCACATGGCAAAAAGGGCGAACCATGAAAAAAACTGAACCCACGCCAGTTGCTTCATTGTTTGTGGCATATTAAGCAAATCGGTGATGATAATTGTAAAGCCATTTCTGACTTCTTTTTTACGCAATTGAGAGACCAGTGTAAAAAGTAACCCGACTACAAGTAACCCGATTGAAAGAATATACAATTCTTTGTGTTTGTTGCCTTCTCCTTGAGAATTAACATGATGAACATAGATGGAGGCTAGAGCACCAACTACTACCAAAAAAAAGCCAATCGAGAATTGTTTTTTGACGGTGACTGCTTTTTGAGAATTAGCATCATCGATTTGTTCGTTTGTTTTATTGTCTTTTTTTGCTTCTTCGAAAGAAGCAAGTTCCTCTGGAGTATATTCTTTTGATTTCAAAACAGTCCATAAAACCGTCAGTAAAAACACTATACCTCCGATATAGAATGACCATTTTACTGAAGGCGGAATTATACCTTCCGGTGCGGTGTTACTAATTCCTAGCCAATTTGTAAAAACGTAGGGCAAGGCTGAGCCAACAACTGCGCCGGCGCCAATGAAAAAACTCTGCATCGCAAAACCCAATGTTCTTTGTTTTTCAGGAAGGTTATCTCCAACAAAAGCTCGAAAAGGTTCCATAGAAATATTAATGGAAGAATCCATAATCCAGAGCGTACCAATTGCGACCCAAAGTGTTGGAGAATTTGGCATAACAGCCAAAGCTATAGCAGACAAAATTGCGCCAACCAAGAAATAGGGGCGACGTCTACCTAATTTTGTCCAAGTTCTATCTGAAAAATAACCTACAATAGGTTGAATAATCAATCCTGTTAAAGGTGCTGCTAACCAATAAAGTCCGATTTTGTCTACATCGGCTCCCAGTGTATCGAATATTCTTGATGTATTTGCATTTTGCAATGCAAAACCAAATTGAATGCCCAGAAAACCGAAACTCATGTTCCAAATTTCCCAAAAGCCTAATCTACGCTTTTCCATTATCGTGATTTAAGATTATCTACGATAAGCGCTTTGCTTATCAAAACTTACTTTGTTTTCGAAGTAAAGTATAAGTTCTGATATTCGGCGGTAAATATATACTTTTTTTCTATTTCAAAAAGAAAATACTAAAAATTATCGATGAAGAGAATGTCGCAAATGTCAATCTCGCGACATCTACTTCAGAGGAGGTGTCGACTCTCGTTGCACCAGATGCGTTTCGATAACTTCGGTGATGTACTGTTCGTTTTCTTCGTCTTCAGACTCCAATCTGTTGATTAGCATTTGTGCAGCTTGATTGCCCATTTTGATTCCGTTTTGACTGACGGTCGTAATACTTGGCGAGGAGTAGGTAGAGATAATTCCATCTGTGAATCCGATAACCGCGATGTCTTCGGGTACTCTTAGCTTGAGTTTTTTTGCAACTTTGATTGCAGTGACGGCAAACAACTCGTTTACAGCAAAAACGGAGTCCAATTTACAGTCTTTGAGTAGTCTTTCTATTTGAGTTGAACAATTGTCGATGTCTTCAATCTTCATAATCAATTTCTCATCGATTGCAATTCCGTTGCTAGAGAGCGCTTTAATGTAGCCATCAGTTCTCAGTTTGCCAACACTAACATAGTCAACAGTTGTGATGAGACCAATTCTTTTCATGCCGTTGTTGATAAGGCTTTCAACTGCTTGGTACGCTGCCAAACTATCATCAATAATTACTTTGTCGCACAATACATCGTTTGTCACGCGGTCAAACATCACAACTGGCATCCCTTGATTGATGACCTCAATAATGTGGTGAAAATCTCTTTTTTGTTGCGTTTCTTTGGAGAGTGATAAGATAAATCCGTCGATGCTTCCGTTGGCCAACATTTCCATATTTATGACCTCTTTGTCAAAAGACTCATCAGATAAACAGACAATGACGTTGTAGCCATTTTCATTGGCAATGTGCTCAATTCCACTGATAACGGTCGCAAAGAAGTGATGCACTATTTCGGGAATGATAATGCCGATTGTTTTTGTTTTCTTGTTCTTGAGACTCAGTGCAATGAGATTTGGCTTATAATTGTAGAGTTTGGCAAAAGCCTGAACCTTGAGTCGAGTATCTTCGCTTATTTCCGGACTGTCACGAAGCGATTTTGAAACGGTTGAGATAGATACATCTAATTCTTTGGCTATTTGCTTTAAAGTGACTTTCTTTTTCATTGCAGTTCTGCTAATTATTTTTTTCTGATTAAAGGTAGTTTTTATTTTCAGTAATGAAAATTTTGTCCTTAAAAATTTGAATAGCGAGGAAAGTTTTCAACACGAAAACGTTTTCGGCATACAATTAACAAGTGTTTCCGGGAGTAATCCAAAAATTTACCTAAATTTAACCTTCGAAGTAAAGTATAAGCTCAAAAAAACTAATTCTAACTTAAACGAAATGTATGAAAACAATTTACAATAAGTTGTTATTTTTAATGCTTTTACTCCCGGTTATTGTCTTCGGACAAAGTACGGTAGAAGGGACTGTTTTGGATAAAGTTTCCAAGCAGCCGCTTCCGGGTGTAAATGTAGTGATTCAGGGGGCTTCCAATGGAACGCAAACAGATTTTGATGGTAAATTTAAATTGATTAAAGTAAAGAAAGGGGATAAAATTGTTTTTTCCTATGTTGGTTACTTGAACTCAGCAATTACTTACAATGATCAAAGCAACTTAGTGGTAAACCTTGAGGAAGAATCTAATCAGTTGCAAGAAGTTGTAATCCAAGTTGGATACGGTGCGGCAAAAAAGAAAGATGCGACGGGTGCAGTTGATTTAATTACTGCAAAAGAATTCAATAGAGGAGCGATAGTATCGGCAGACCAATTGTTAGCAGGTAAAGCAGCGGGGGTCAGAATAACAACTAGTGGTGGTCAACCAGACGCAGCTCCTAATATTAGAATCCGGGGAGGTGCATCGTTAAATGCGTCTAATAGCCCGTTAATAATCATCGATGGAGTTCCACTAGGAGATTTGAATCCAACTGGAGTTAGTAATCCCTTTACACTGATTAACCCGAATGACATAGAGTCGTTTTCGATTTTGAAAGATGCTTCTGCTACTGCGATTTATGGAGTCAGAGCGTCTAACGGGGTAATATTAATTACAACCAAAAAAGGTACTTCAGGTTCGGCTCAATTCAATTACTCTTCAAATGTTTCAGTGGGTATCTTACCAAGAAAACTTGACGTGATGAACTCTCGGGAATTTGTTGATTTCGTTAAAACGTATTATCCTTCTCGAACAAATGTTCTAGGAATAGACGATCCAAACACCGCAGCGGTCGATGATCCGCTAACGGAAGATGTTATTGAAGGAAGAATAATTGGCGATACCGACTGGCAAGATGTGGTTACAAGAACTGCAATTTCTACCGATCATAACTTTAGCGCTCGTGCTAATCTTTACAAGAAAATTCCATTCAGAGCTTCTGTGGGATACTCAAAAGTTCAAGGGTTAATTCGTTCGAGTGACCTTGATAGGCTTACATATTCACTAAAAATGACCCCGAAATTCTTGAATGATGATTTGAAAATTGACCTTAATGCGAAAGGTACCTATACGGATAAAAATGCAATTGATGATGGCGGTGTTTTCGGTGGTGCATCAAGAATGGATCCAACAAAACCTGTTTATGGTTCATCCTTCAACAATAAGTTTGTGGGTTATTATCAACATACTGTGTTGGCCAACAATAGAGATGAAATGAGAGGTGCAGTTAATCCCCTTGCACTTTTGGAGCAGAGAGATGAGTCACAGCGAGCAGTTCGTTTTTTAGGTAATATAGAGTTTGATTATAAGTTGCCTTTTTTGCGTGATTTGCGAGCTGTGGTAAATTTAGGATTAGATGCTTCTGTCTCAAAAATCAGAACAATTTTCGATGATAACGCTTTAGCGACCTATCGCCATAATGTCGTTAATCCAGCGATTAAGGATGACCCAACTTTGAACTACGTTTTCAATCCGGGATTAGATTATCTTGAAAATCAAACTTCAACGAATAAAACTATGGATGCTTATTTGGCATACACCAAAAACTTAGATGGTTTTTTGAGAAAAATAGATGCTCAAGCTGGATATTCTTATCAGGATTTCGTCACAGATGGCACTAAGTTTCAATTTCGATACAATCCGCAAACTGGATTGAGAGAGCCAAATGTTCAGTATCCTGATCAGAATCCGAATGGTAGGTATTATTCTCCCCTGAATTTGCAGGCATTTTTTGCAAGAGCAAATATTGATTTAATGAACAAGTATCTTATTACAGCAACGCTTCGAGCAGATGGATCTTCTTTGTTTCGAGAAGAAAAACGATGGGGGTATTTTCCAGCAGTCGGTTTGGCTTGGAAACTAAAGGAAGAATCTGTTCTTAAAAATATTGAATTTGTACAAGATTTAAAGTTAAGATTAGGTTGGGGTAGAACGGGACAGGCAAATATTCCAGGGCAGTTTTTTCCATCAAGACAATTGTTTACGCCAGGAGACGCAACGAGTCAATATCTGCAAGGATCTACTACTTACACACCGATACCATATAATCCAGATTTGACTTGGGAGACAACAACTACTTGGAATGTTGGATTGGATTTTGACTTGTTTAAGAACAATCTTATTACGGGTAGTGTAGATGTGTTTCAACGCGAAACGACTGATTTATTAGCCCTGACGCCCGGTGCTGCTGGGAGTATAGGTGGAACAGAATTTCTCAATAATATAGGATCGATAAAAGGAGAAGGATTTGAATTGGATTTGAAGTTTAATGTATTGAAGACTGATAACGCTTCCATAGAATTCGGGGGAAATATCGGCTATAGTTTTTATCGTGTCAGTCAACTAGATAATATAACACAGTTGGGAGCGGGCACCATACCAAATGGTACAGGAACCAAATTATTTTTTAATGCAGTTGGACAGCAAGCTTATTCAGCATGGGTGTTTGAACAAATATATGATAGTAACGGAAATCCTATTGTAGGGGCTTATGTTGATAACAATCAAGATGGACAAATAACGGATGCGGATAGAATTTACAAAGCAATTAGACCAAATTGGGTTTATGGTTTTAACTGTAATTTTTCATATAAGAACTGGGATTTAGCTGCGACATTTAGAGGACAATTAGGTGGGCAAATTTACAATGTCAACAGGTTGAAATATGGTGCTTTAGAAAGTGCTTTAGATCAAAGAGATTCAAGCTATCTAAACAATGTTTTGAATTTTACTAGTGGTGCTGCGAACCCGCTTTTTGTTAATTACAATGGTAATGCCGCACTTTCGGATTACTTACTAGAGGACGCTACTTTTTTACGCTGTGATAACGTTTCGCTGTCTTACAAATTCAATAAGGTGTTTAAGGACAGCTCTTTAAGGGTAAGTGGTACAGTAAATAACTTATTTTTGATTACTGATTATTCTGGCCAAGATCCAGAAACTTTTAATGCTTTTGATGAGAATTTTTATCCTAGACCAATGACTTTTACTTTAGGATTAAGTCTTGACTTTTAAATAAATAAACTATGAAAAAATCAAATTTAATTTATCTCGTTTTCTTTTTCTGTGTGTTCTTGTTGCCAAGTTGCACAGATGACTTAAACACAGATCCGAAAGATCAAAATGTAACTGAAGAACAGTTGCTTCAAATTGACCCAACATTAGCGGGATTAGTTTCAAAAGTATATGGATCTTTCGCACTTTCAGGCGCATCTGGTCCGGGAAGCACAGACACACCTGGGGATGATGCCGGTGAATCGCCATTTTTGCGTGGAATTATTAATCTGCAGGATTTTACTGCCGATGACATGAAAAACAGATGGGGTGACAATGGACTAGATCAGTTAACGACGACTTCCGATTGGGATCCAAACAACAAGTTTTTCAGATACCTATACAACAGAGTCTATTATACTGTTCCGCAATGTAATTTATTGATAAACCAAGTAAATCAGTATAACATTTCTAATAAGGAGCAAGTTAAAAGTGAATTACGATTTCTGAGAAGTTTAGCCTATTTTTATTTGATTGATTGTTTTGGGAAAGGTGTCCTTTTGCGTGAAACAGATCCAGTATCTTCGACACCAAAACCAGAGTCCAGCAGAATCGAATTATTCAATTTTGTTGAATCAGAATTACTTGATATTGAAGATAAATTACCCAATCGAATCAGCTACGGAAGAGCAAACAAGAACGTTGTAAGGATGTTATTGGCAAAATTGTATTTAAATGCTGAAGTTTACACGGGAACTCCGCAATACGATAAAGCTTTGACATATTGTGAGAAAATAATTAATGAAGGCGGCTATCAATTAGCGCCGAACTTCGTCAGCCTTTTCTCGGGAGATAATGATATTTCTAGTGCCAAGGATGAAATCATTTATGCTTTAATTGCAGATCCTCTTAACAGTCAGAGTTACGGCAATACAACTTATCTAGTGAACGGTAGCTTAAATGCAGATACAATGATAATCAATGATTTTGGAGCCTCAGAAGGATGGGCTGGACATAGAGCAACAAAAGCATGGTATGGCAAATTTAAGAATGCATCCGGCAGCTTTATCTCTAACGCTGAAGAATTAGCTAATGCGCCAGATGACAGAGCAAAATTGTTTTGGTCAAATTACTTATCTAGTGACCCGACGAAAATTCATAATTTTGAAATGAATGATTATAAGAAATGGATTGACGGTTTTCCTAGCACCAAATTTAGAAATAGTAATTTCTTAAGTGTTTCTAGTCCTGTGCCATTTTCAAATACCGATTTTCCATTATACAGATTGGCAGATGTTTATCTCATGTACGCAGAAAGCCAATTAAGATCTGGTACCGGTTCAGTTGCACTTGCTCTTCAATATGTAAACGAAGTTCGCAACAGATCTAATGCATCATCAATTTCGCTCATCGATTTAACTCTTGATTTTATTCTAGATGAAAGAGCTAGAGAACTTAATTTTGAAGGACATCGCCGTACAGATTTAATTAGATACGGAAAATTTGGGGGAGGTTCCTACTTGTGGCCTTGGAAAGGCGGAGTTAAAGATGGTGCTGCAATTCCAGTAACGTACAATTTATTCCCAATTCCTTTTTCAGCCCTGGGAGCTAATCCTAATTTAACACAAAACCCTGGGTATTAATTTTAATGAAGTACAATATGAAAAATATTTTTAAAGTCTCATTAGCCTTTGCTTTAGTAATTTTGACCTTTTCGTGTACAAATGAAATAGACAATGTAGCTTCATCGAACGGTTTTCAATTGAGGCAAGATGCTGAAGTTGTTTCACCTTTGATTTTGCTCGATGAAAATGAGGCACTTGATTATGCGAAGTTTGTTTGGGATCGAAGCAATAACGGTGTTCCAACTGAGTCGACGTATTCTATTGTTGTATCAGACCATGATTTGGATCCAGATTTTAGTGATGCGGTAGAATCGACTGTTGGAGTAAGTGCTGAACCTGACGCAAGAACTTGTTCTCTAACCGTTGGTCAGTTTAACGACTTGATTAATGCATTACCAACGTTCAATTGCAATCAAATGAATATTGATATTCGAATTAAGTCCAAATTAGGAATATCCACAAATGCTTTATTTCAGTATTCAAATCCTCTAACATTGTCGGTCAAAGGTTATCCAAAATCTAAACCAATAATTGCTTTTGCAACAAGTTCAACATCAGCACAAGATAGTCAAAAGTTGGCATCGTCAGATTACAGAACTTTCACTAATTACGAAGGATATCTTTATTTAGATCCAGGAACATATAGATTTTTCAAACCGGACCAATGCGGCGACTTTGCAAGTCCAATTGTTTACGGAATTAGTGGCGCTGCAACTGGTTCACTTGTGCTAGATGGTTCAAACGGTTTTGTAGTTACTACTGCGGGACATTATTACATTACCGCAAATTTAAGTGAAAGTGGTACAGGTGCATTAACCTACGCTATCAGACCGTTCAATACAGGAACAAATGGTTTTGGTATTTTCGGAGGTGCCACTAGAGGATTCGGTTTTATCAATACAACGTCTATGAATTACAACGTTGATACCAAAAAATGGACGGTTACGATGGATTTAATTAATGGTAAAAAATTCAGTTTCAAAACCAGTAGCACAGCTGCCGTTGCAACTTTAGTAGGCTCGGGAAATGGAACGTTTACAGAAAGTCCAATTGCCACCTTTTCAGGAACAGGGAGCCCAGCATCTGACGGTTCTATCAAAGCACCTGGCGATTTTGTTAACAATGATACAAAGACAAACTACACTATTGAAGTTGATCTTAGTAAACCAAGAAATTACACTTATAAATTAATACTTTCACCTTAACTATTATTCAAAAACAAAGACTAGGGTCATTTAATCATTGATCCTAGTCAAAAAAATTATGCTATGAAAAAAAATGTTTTATTGAATTTTGTTCTGGGGCTGTTTTCAACAGCACTATGGTCTCAAGTAACCATTTCCCCAGCAACTTTTGACGTCACAGATCAGATTACGATCTCTGTTCAATTTCCGATTACAACATGCAATCAACTCGGAAACTCACCCGCCAAGGTATATATGCACTCGGGAATTGGTGATACAACCAATGCATTTGGTTATTCCGTTATTGGAAATTGGGGCCAAGATGATACCATAGGTCAAATGGCAAATACAGGCCCAGGCACCTATAGTATTACAATCACGCCAAGTACTTATTTCGGCATCAATGCGCAGCAACAAGCAAATGCAACGCGAATGGGAATGGTATTCAGAAACGCAACCGGTTCGCAAACGTTAAAAAGAGCGCCATCTTGCGGAGATTTTATTTTTAACGTTGGTTTCTTTCAAACTTCGTTAACTACACCAGCTGAAAATAGTTCTACGATTATTAATTCTGGGGAGAGCAGAACCGTTCAGGCTTCAAACACCAACGGAAATGCAAATTACAATCTAAAAGCAAATGGAGTTAGCATCAATACTGCAACAGATGTTTCGTCTTACTCTTTTACAGATACGAATATCAC
>CANHBE010000052.1 GCA_947458575.1 Flavobacteriaceae bacterium
CTAAGTTGAGATGGAGAGGCTTTTGTAGAGAGCATAAAAATCTGCAAGGTTTTCGACATAAAGTTCTACTTTCTTGCAGATTTTTTCAACCAAAATCAATTCATATTCTCATTAATCTTAACCCTTTCAGCTTTTTAAGGGACAACTAAGTACTCAGCTTGGGCCAGTTGTTGCGCCCAGGGACTTCACCTACTGCGTAACGTCCTGCACTGCGTCCAGCATGCCTACGCTTCCTGATGCTCTAGATGAAAAAAAAGTGCTTGAGTAACCTAAATGGTGAAGATTTCTTTTCGGGACTAGCTGAATACTAACCAAATTTCCTATTCTATCCGAAACTAAGGTTTAATAGGGTCAGGAAGATGATTTGATGTTGAGGAACGCGAGACGAAAAAGAATATCGATCCTAATGCCATAATAGGCAGAGCCTTAACAACTAAAGGAATTTTTCTTTGTACCAAAAATTCATTTGTAAAAACTACCCTGTCACCATTATTGGTATCATAGATTCTTAGCCTATATGGTTTCCCTACTTTTAAAGAAGCAGGCAATTTCAGATTATACATTTGTTCGTTAGTGAAAGAAGGAAAATCCAATATCTTTTTATCACCGCTTAGAAGCTCAATATTTAATATCTCCTTTTCAGTACCGCCAGTCCAAGTTAATTCATAAGATTTATCCCTTTTCAATTTTGCGTAGCTTCCATTTAGCTTGATAAACGGCACATAAAAAGATCCTCGTATCTGAAAACTTATCCTATCCTCGAAATCATCCCCGAACTCCTTGGAAATATCAAACACAATTTTTTTATTGTTCCCGGGTATTATTGCAACGCCTACATCACCAGACACACTCTTTAGAGGTGTTGAGTAATTATCCCTTGAGGAGAAAAGCTTGATGATGTATTTATTCGTTTCATCGGTGTCTTGCAGAACATAATAGATATTCAGCTTTACACCCTCCATTTCGATTTGGGAAATAGCAAAAGACTGTGCAGTGATTTTTCCTGTTGCCAACACGAGTAAAAACCCCATAAAAATTAATCCGAAAATCTTTTGGTTCATCCGTTTAATATTAAGTCTTTAAATATTGAAACTTCAATAGATTCATTCTTTCTTAATAAATAATGAAAATGTTCTAAGTGTTTTCTGACTTGGGTTTATGTTGCTTATAAACCGAAGTATATTTTGCGGTGTTTCTTTTTCCTTAAATGGTATGTCCTGCTTGGTTAGCAATAAAATAAGGTAGTTTATTTCTGTTCTTTTTTCAGTAGAAATTTCATACCGAAATCCCTTTCTAGGAAATTCTACTTGCTTTTCAGCATTTAGTATTGCCTGTGGCTCAAACTTGCTTGGATAGAGCTGTGTACCTTCATTTTCGCTAACAATAAATATCCTGAGATAACAATCCTTCCATGGCTTAATACTAAAAGACAACGCTTCTGGCGAGATATAACTTGATTTAATGCCTTTTACATCACACCCAAAGCCAGGGTCTTTCAATTCCTTATGAATCACAACGGTCGCATCAATCCAAACATCATAAACAATATTTCCAACATCATTAATTTTCTTTTCTTCTTTAACAATTTCAAAATTGGAAATCTCACCGAACATATCCGATTTGGTAATTGACTCAAATATATCCTTCATCCCATTTTCGCCCTCAGAAACATAGGATAGGGTAGATTCCGAAATCAGTTCAGGAACTCCTGCCTGTCGCAATGCCTCAAGTTTGGCTTCCACAATTGCTTTTTCCTTTGCCTGAGGTATGGTAATGTCATTGGAGATAACCCATTCTCCTTTTACTGCCGTCAGTTTGTGTTTCTTTTGTGACATAGAATTGAATGCCACTAGCAAACATATTGGTAAAAAGACGAATGCTAACCTATTTATTCTCATAGAGCGGGTCAAAATTTCCATAGTAACCATTGGTCATCTAGCTTTGGTGAAACCAAAACCTGTGGTGTCTGCTTTATTCTATTTTCTAATAGGGAAGATTTGGGGATTTCATTCTTCAAATAGTCTTTTAAATCTTGCATAGTAAATTGTCCAGATGTCTCTTTGAATTTGCGAAGCAAATAATAGGTAAACAACCCATGTGATTCTTTCTGCAATGGCAGTGATACTTCCTCACTACTTGTCGCGGTAAACACAACTATGTTTCCGTCAACAATATCTCCAACCGGTTTTACCTTAACAGTCCTTGCAGCAAGCAGCCCATTTTCTCCTCGGCCACCTCCGCTAAAGCAGGCATCGATGAAAACCGTTATTCTCCTTGATTCCGTTAGTGCTAGTTTAGCGTATAAATCAGCCAGGCTTATCCCATCCGTTATGTTACCTCCAGAGATATCAACAGGAATGATATATCCTTTTCTCGTCTCAAAATCTGGCAGGCCGTGACCTGCGTAATATAAAATCAACTCTGAATCATTTCTCAGCTTTGCTAATTCGGTTACCCTTTCAAGCTCACGCGTTATTTGTCCCCGAGTAGCATCGAGTAATAGAAATGCATTCTTTTCAGGTACGCCTAGTGTTTTCACAAGATAATCCCTAAAAACAATGGCATCGTTTCGAGCGAATTTTACATTTTGTTCACTATTCAGAAGTGGCTGAAATTGAACATAATCTTCATTGCCAATTATTAAAGCATATCTATTTGGGTGTTTAAATGTGGTCTCAGGAATATTAATGTCTACATCTGATCTTAGAGACATAGGAAGGATAACCTGTTTTGGTTTATCGCCTGTAACGCTTAACTGCATAGTGGCCAGCGTCTGATCAAGTACAGGTGTAACGATTTTTTCTGATCCATACTTTCCTGATTTTTCTATTAAAGTAATCTTGATTGGGATCTCTAAAGATTTATATCGTGTGGTTGGAATAAATTCAAAAGTTAATTTTTTGGCCTCACCCGAAGACAGGGTGCCAATATCAGTAACCTTGTCTCCGTCAAAGTAAATATTCTCAGGAAAAGTAACTGATACTTTTACCTCTTCTGCGTTTCCGAAACCTGTATTTTGAATTAGTACCTGAAACCCGGCAGGCGCATTTCTTTTGAGTTTATTTCCAATAACTGAATTAAAGACAACATCAGCTATATTGATCACTGGAGGTTTGTATTCCTCGGTATTAAATTGAACCTTTATTGAGTCACTGTCAAAACCTTTTGGCTCCATGACAACTAAACTTAAACTAACTTTTCCGCGAGCTAAATTTCCTCCTGCAATAATACGTGTGCTAATAATTTCTTCTTCGCCAGGTTCTAACCTCGTTATTTCATCTGGCTTTACCTTAATGTCATTCCTGTTGCCGGCTATGAAATGAGATAGTTTTAAATCTTTGCCCGCCACCTTCCCTTTATTGATAAGGGTAAATTTTACAGTTGCTTCTTCATTTGCATTAAGAAAGCCATCCTTATTAGAATCTGTAAAAACAATGGAGTTCTCTTTAACTAATAACAGTGGACTACCAATTTTACTTGGTAGCGCTTGGCTAAAACCTTCTTTGCGGTTGGCTTCAATAAATCGTGTACTGCTGACCTTCCCACCAGACATATTCACGGCAATTAATTCAAGAGTATTTAATCCATTTGCCAACCTGACTTTTTTCTTAATTATTTGTTCACCACTGAAACTCGTTTCTATCAAGGGGAAATCTATTATTGATGATTCAGGGCCGGCACTTAATTTCAAGGACAACGATTTTAACATCGTATTTGAATAGACACTTGCTCTCAAAGAGATACTATCATCCATACTATTTGAGTTTATTTGCTCGGGAGACAGCCAATTTATCAATGGAAGTTTAACCACTTCTGCATTAACCTTTTTTGCGTTTATATAGACAGCATTGGTTTCAACAGAGAATTGTTGGCAACACACGGTTTGCCATTGATATAGCAGCAACCAAATTAACAGAACTTTAAAATTGCTCATAGAACTTTTCTTATTTTACCAATATCCTAACAGAAGCCGCAGGCGAATTACTACCAGATACCCTAATAATATACATACCAGGGCTAACATGTTCGCCAAGATAATCATCACCTTGCCATACTATCTCATGATAACCAGTTTCAAAATTAGACCTAGCTACTTCCTTTACTTTTCTCCCAAGCATATCATAGACATTTATCAAAATTTCATCGGCACCAGTGATGAATGGAATTGTTGTCTCAAGAACTAATGGATTAGGAAATGGTAGACCAAGCGTAAGAGATTCTGTCGAAAGATGTTTTTTATCAATTGCATACATTATTGTGAGCTCACGCGTAGAGGGCGATCCAAATTTGTATTCACCTACTTTCTTCATGTCTATTATTACTTTCGCTTGCTTATCATATAGAAGTAGCTGAGCATTATTTCGACTAAAAGTCTCATACTCCCAACTGAGTTTGACATCACCTTCACCGAAATTGGATTCTACATACAAGTTCCAGTTATAGTTACTTGTTGAAGGAACAACATCGCGCATAAAACGCGTTTGAAAGTATTCATCATGGTATGAATTCAATTCCAAGAACTTTACAAATCTAGGAAGACTATTCTCGTCATACTTGTCCCTGCCAATTAAAGCTTCATCGTGCATACCTATTCCGCCCAAATCGTTAATTGCTTCACCCTGCTGAAGTTTTAAAGGAACAAACCATGACGGCTGGTCTATTTGGTTACCCACCGATTCAGCAGAAGTTGACAACCTACCTCCAGTTGCCTGCTTCACCGCAATTGGTATGGTCAATGAAGAAACAGCAGTAGTATTTACAAAACCTCCGCCCCAAGCTGGAAGTTTATCGCTTTTTATAAAACTTATGGTGGCTGGGTTATAGACATAAAGTTCGCCTACGCTGGTTGTGTTACTATTTTTAGATAAAACATCGCTCCATAAGATATCAAAGCCAAAAGGATTTCCGATCTGATTCCACCCCTTATCTAAATTCATGATAAACGGAGTAGATTGATTAACAGGAAGAACAGTGCCCGAAACATTGATAGTAAGAGGATCAACTGAAAGTAGCCAATATCCCTTTCCTTCTTCGATTGTACTAAGCCCTTGTGTGAAATTTAAGTTGTTGCCATTTGAATAGTGAACCAATCTCCACTTGTCCTGATCATAACCTCCATAATATTGCATTACAGAAGCCAAAACGGTTTCTATTTTTTTATCGGATAATTTCAGAGGTATGGAAAATATTCGATAAGAATCAAGACCTTTTCCATTAGCAAGATTAGGAATTACACATGGGTTGTTTACGGTTACTGTAACACTTTTGGACTGGGTACACCCATTGGTATCAGTTCCTATTACTACATAGATAGTTGTTGTAGTTGGACGCGCTATGACACTGCCTTCGGTTGTTGTTGACAATCCTAAAGCAGGACTCCAACTGTAGGTACTTGCTCCGCTTGCAATGAGGTTTGTAAACGTTCCAGAACAAATAGTTGAAGAAGGACTTAGAGTAATGGTTGGGGCATTTACTGTTATTGTTATATCATCAGCACCTATAGTTTGATAATTTACTGAAAGAGTATAGGTTCCAGCCTGTGTGTAATTGAATGTAAATTGGTTAGTTTGCTGTGATCCGCCACTACCAGCATTCATAAAACAAGGCTTTCCTAAAGTGCATTCACCTGAGGTAACCAAATTTGCATCTAAGATAGTTACAGTAAGTGGGGCGCATCCTGAAGTTTTATCGACCACAAACCTTCCAAGGCGGCTCACACTTCCAATGTAAAAATTTGTTGTACTGGTTGCAGTTCGGCCATCAACCTCAACCGTAATTTTTCCGGTTGTTGCTCCAGTTGGCACTGTGGTAGTTATGCTTGTGGCTGTGGGGGTTCCTGTAATTGTAGCAGTAGTTCCATTAAACTTGACTATGTTGTTTGCAGGTGTGATACTGAAGTTCGTGCCAGTGATCTTTACCTGAGCTCCTATTATTCCACTGGCAGGAGTAAAACTTGTAATGGTGGGAGGAAAAATTACTGTGAAGTTGGTACCACTTGTTGCCGTTTGCCCATTGACAGTTACTGTAATCGGTCCAGTGGTTGCGCCAACAGGAACCGTAGTAGTTATGCTCGTGGAGGTGCTTGCAGTTACAGTCGCAGTCGTTCCATTAAATTTTACAGTGTTGTTGACTGGTGTAGAATTAAAATTAGTTCCAGTGATCGTTACGGAAGTGGTTACTGTTCCGCTGGCAGGAGTAAAACTTGTAATGGTCGGAGGAATAATTACAGTGAAGTTCGTGGAGCTTGTTGCGGTTTGTCCATTGACAGTTACGGTGATTGGCCCAGTGGTTGCGCCAACAGGAACAGTAGTAGTTATGCTCGTGGAGGTGCTGGCTGTTACAGTCGCTGTTGTTCCATTGAATTTTACACTATTGTTAACTGGTGTAGAATCAAAATTAGTTCCAGTGATCGTTACGGAAGTACCAACTATTCCGCTGGTAGGGCTAAAACTAGTGATGGTCGGAGGGAAAATTACCGTGAAGTTCGTACTACTTGTGGCTGTTTGTCCATTGACAGTCACAGTGATCGGCCCATTGGTTGCACCAACAGGAACTGTAGTAGCTATGCTCGTGGAGGTGCTGGCAGTTACGATCGCTGTCGTCCCATTGAATTTTACGGTGTTGTTAATTGGTGTAGGATCAAAGTTGGTTCCGGTTATCGTTACAGAAGTGCCAACTATTCCGCTGGAAGGACTAAAACTAGTAATGGTCGGAGGTAAAATTACTGTGAAGCTCGTACTACTTGTTGCCGTTTGCCCATTGACCGTCACAGTAAGCGGTCCAGTGGTTGCACCAACCGGAACGGTAGTAGTTATGCTCGTGGAGGTGCTGGCAGTTACGATCGCAGTCGTCCCATTGAATTTTACGGTGTTGGTAACTGGGGTAGAATCAAAGTTCGTTCCGGTGATCGTTACTGAAGTAGTTACTATTCCACTGGTAGGAGTAAAACTTGTAATGGTCGGAGGAAAAATTACCGTGAAGTTCGTACTACTTGTTGCTGTTTGTCCATTGACAGTCACAGTGATCGGCCCAGTGGTTGCACCAACAGGAACAGTAGTAGTTATGCTTGTGGAGGTGCTGGCAGTTACGGTCGAAGTCGTCCCATTGAATTTTACGGTATTGTTTGCCGGTGTTGGACCGAAGTTAGTGCCTGTAATTGTTACAGATGCTCCCGCGATTCCGCTGCTCGGGGTGAAAGAAGTAATTGATATTGGAGGAAGAATCAAATTGCGTATAACTGACACAGTATTATCACCATTGTTAGACGTAATAATTTCAGGTTTTCCATCACCATCAACATCACCAATTGCTGAATGATAAGGTGAATTACCCGTTTGGATGTCAACATCTTTAATGAATGAATTGGTATCAATTATTCCAACTGAAGTTGTGTTTCTGAATAGAGAAACGGTAGAGCCTCCTGAATTTGCAACTACCAAGTCTAGTTTAGAATCTCCATTTAAATCTGAGATAGAAATTCCAGCTGCATTTCCGCCAGTAGAAAAATCAACCTTAGTAGCGAATGAATTAGAATCTATTATTGCAGTTGCTGAAATATTTCTAAAGATTGATATAGTAGTTGCGCTGAAATTTGATACTACTATTTCTGATTTTCCATCCGAATCTAAATCTCCTATCGCAATACTATATGGATTAATACCAGTAGCGTAGTCAACCTTGGGGCTAAAAGAAATATTGCCAACCGAACTCGTATTCTTAAATATCGATATGGTATTACTGAGGTAATTGGTAACGACAAGGTCATATTTCCCATCACTATCTAAGTCACCTGTGGCAATACCATACGGGTTTGTTCCGCATTGCAAATCAATTTTTTGTGAAAATAGACCGGAGCCAATATCGTTGGCGTTCCCAATGTTTCTGTAAATTGAAATGTTATTTAAAGATTCATTGACTGTTACCACGTCAGGTCTACCATCTTCATCCAAGTCGATAGTTACGAGATCGCTACTACCAATTGATTGAAAGTTAATTGGTATTTCAAAAGAACTTATTGAAATTGTGCTTGTGATTTTTTTGTTCTTAAAAACAGACAGATTATTCCCATGAACAGATATCATATCCAGAAACCCATCTCGATCTATATCGCTAATATTAATGTTAATTGCGGGATACGGGATGTCAGTTCTATTGAAAGAATTGTTAACAATAACACCTGGGCTCGAACTGTATTCAAAAACAGTTATAAAATTATTTGATGGGTTCGCTATTGCAATATCTAATTTCCCATCAAGATTGATATCTCCTAACCCCGCAGAAATTGGAGAATATCCGTTTAGCAAGTCAACTCTAGGGGCAAATGAGTTTACACTGAAAACACTACCTCCATTAAATGAGGGCACAAATGATCCATTTGAATAAGCAGTAAGTCCATTTACTGTTACTGTAATTGGTTGATAGGTTGCTCCAATTGGAACGACTACAGTAAGCTGAGTGGCGCTTGCGCTTGTTACAGTAGCTTTTATTGCGCCAAAGTATACAATGTTATTAGCCGGAGAAGGACTAAAATTTGAGCCTGTAATAGTTACAGGTGTTCCAATTGCTCCTGAACTAGGTGCAAATGATAATATCGTTGGAATTGGCGGTGAAACAGTATTTCGAATAACTGAAACTGTACTGGACCCTTGGTTTACTGCTGTCAAGTCAGGTTTCCCATCTCCATCAAGGTCACCAATAGCAACTGTTGTTGGGGTTGGGCCAGTTGCAAAATCAACTTTGGGCATAAAAGAACTAGAATTAAAAGGACCAGGCGAGCTTGTGTTTTTTAATACAGAAACCGAGGAGGCAGAGCCGTCCGCATTTGTTAAGGCTAAATCCAATTTTCCGTCACCGTCAATATCAGTAGCAGCAATCCAACGAGGTCCAAGAGTTACTGCGAAGTCTACCCGAGGAGCGAATGAACTGGAATTGATCACCCCCAGAGTACTAATGTTTCTAATTATAGAAACAGTATTATCAAGACCATTTGCTACAGATAAATCAAATTTTCCGTCTCCATCAAAATCGCCTATGGCTATACTATTCGGAGTTGAACCGGTAGCGAAATCGACCTTATTGGCGAAGGAGCCTGCTGAGATAACTCCAGTAGTTGTAGTATTTTTTAGAATTGAGACTGTTGCGCTTCCAAAATTCGCAATAGCTAGGTCGGGCTTTGAGTCACCATCAAGATCTCCAATGGCGATGTCTGTTGGTGTTATGCCAGTTGTGATATCAATTTTTGGGGCAAAGGAACCAGCATTGATTGCTCCAGTTGCAGAGGTGTTTTTAAAAATGGAAATGCTTGTAATAGAATTATTTCCTACAATTATTTCAGGTTTTCCATCATCGTCAAGATCTCCAATGGCAATAGAGTTTGGTCCAGAACCTCCATTGAGAAAATCAACTTTTGCGGCAAAAGAAGATGGTGTTATTGAGCCGGTAGTACTCGTGTTTCTGTAAACTGAAATAGAACGACTAACCTGATTCGTAACAACCAAGTCAAGTTTCCCATCTCCATCCAAATCACCAATGGATACACTGATGGGTTCTGAGCCGGTTGCGAAATCGACTTTGGAAGCAAAAGAACTAGACGTCAAAGATCCAACTACGCTTGTATTTCTATATACAGAAATAGTATTGCTCATAATATTTACAACAGCAATGTCCGTTTTGCCATCTCCATCAAGGTCACCGATGGCAGTTCCGAATGGAGTATTACCTGATGTGAAATCTACCTTTGAAGAGAATGACCCAGCGTTTAGAATCCCAGCACTCGGAAACGTAACTACAAATCGTTTGCTTGAGTAGGCTGTCAACCCATTTACTGTTACTGTTATTGGTTGATAGGTTGCGCCTGTTGGAACGACTACGGAAAGTTGACTGGTGCTTGCACTTGTTACATTAGCTTTTGTTGCGCCAAAGTAAACGATGTTGTTTGTCGGTGTACTACTGAAATTGGTTCCTGTAAGAGTAACCACAGTTCCTGTTCCACCACTTGTTGGTGTGAATGATGTAATGGTTGGCGGAGAAACAAAAACAGGGTTGTTTCTAATGATGGAAACCGTACTACTATTATAGTTCGCTACTGCTAAGTCCGCCCTGCCATCACCATCCAAATCGCCTATGCCAACTGAGTTGGGAGTTGAGCCTGTTGCAAGGTCCACTTTTGCGGCATAGCTTATGATACCAGTACTAACTGTATTGCGAAAAACAGAAACTGTATTGCTAGCATAATTCGCTACCACTAAGTCTGGCTTGCCATCCCCATTTAAATCACCTATCCTAACTAGATAGGGATTATCACCTGTAATAAAATCCACTTTAGGTGCATAGCTTATTGTCCCGCTGCTGCCATTATTGCGGAAAACAGAAACTATATTACTACTGAAATTCGCTACTGCTAAGTCCGCCTTGCCATCCCCATCCAAATCTCCTATGGCTACTGAATAAGGATTTGTAGCTACTGCAAGATCCTCTTTTGCGGCATAGCTTATAATACCTGTGTTACCTGTATTGCGGAACACAGAAACCGTATTGCTATTGACATTCGCTACAACTAGGTCCGCCTTGCCATCCCCATTAAAATCGCCTATGGCAACTGAGATAGGTGTTGTGCCTGCCGTAAAAACCACTTGTGCAGCAAAACTTATAACACCGCTGCTGCCGGTATTACGAAAAACAGAAACGGTATTGCTATTCTCATTCGTTACAACTATGTCCGCCTTGCCATCCCCATCTAAATCTCCTATGGCTACCGAGGTTGGATTCGTACTTGATATATCCACTTTTGTAGCAAAGCTTATAATACCGCTGCTGCAGGTATTACGAAAAACAGAAACCGTATTGCCATTCGTTACAGCTAAGTCAGCTTTTCCATCCCCATCCAAATCTCCTGTGGCAACTGATAAAGGAGCTGAGTCTGTCGTATGATCTATTTTGGCAGCATAGCTTACTGAGCCAATACTGCTGGTATTGCGGAAAACAGAAACCGAATTACTACCGTAATTCGCTACCGCTAAGTCTGCTTTGCCATCATCATCCAAATCAGCAATGGCAACAGAAAAAGGATTTAATCCTGGTGTAAAATCCACTTTGGCGCTAAAATCGGATGATGTGATGTCGCCTTTATTGGGAGTGAAGGTGGGGGTAAAATTGCTATTGGAGTAGGCCAGTAAACCTGTTAGTGTATTGAGCACAGTAATTGGTGCGTAGGTTGCTCCTGTGGGAACTGTTACAGTTAATTGAGTTGCAGTGGCCGCAGTAACCGTTGCCTTTGTTGCGCCAAAGTAAACAATGTTGTTTGTCGGTGTACTACTGAAATTGGTTCCTGTAAGAGTAACCACAGTTCCAATAGATCCAACTGTTGGACTAAATGAGACAATGCTTGGTGGGGCTGGCGCTGCCTGTGACAAAGATGGTATTAAAAGAACCAAAACAAGGATTAATGGGGCGATTGTTTTGTAAGGATTGTTCAGCAATATCATAGATTAATGATAAACTTTCAATTTAAGGAAATAACTTAAATAGTTGGTGCGGATGGGGCAGGATCATCCAGTGACTCATAAATCAGCTTTGATCTTATTCAAATGATTCAATACATCACCAGCTTTCAGAAAATCTGACATCGTGACTCCATTTATATAGATCACTACTTTAGGTGTGATCATATTGTTCTGAATATTGAATAAGTCGTAGAAATTCATTCTTCTTCTCATATAAAAAATGTTTTAAATGCTCAAATCAAATACTTATTAAGGTACTGGACTACTCTTATCCTGCGGGGTTGATGAACTTGGTTAATATGTCTCGCTCGGTGAGGTCTTTCTTTGAATACCTAGCATAAATCCCGTCTCCTTCCTCAAATTCTGGAAAGTCAATGGGCTGTGTGAAAGTTAAGAGTAAAACGCGGGAATAAAAAATCTCAAATCATTCGTAGTCTTTGGAGTGCGGTAGGTTGGGCTCTTGCCTTTGCTTTGGTTTGTGGGAAGGATGTGGGGCAATGGCAAGTGCCAAACGCGAGGGAGAGAATCTTTTTAGGTTGCCGTGCGGTGGGAAATTGTGAAACGAGTCGTTGTTCGTCAGCCGAGTCCAGTACCAGTTTTTTTGTTTTCTTAGAAGTCCCCATTGTCTAAAGGTACGCTTACTTATCCCCGTGGAGAAACTTAATAGGTGGGGTTGTCGAACGTTGTTTTATTGTCGTGGAGAATTTGTAGGGTTATACGGAAGGGTCGAGTAGGCAAGGGGAATTTCACCCCAAGCCTCTCACAGAACCGTACGTGATAGTCTCCCATCATACGGCTCTTCAGTTGATAATCAGTAGGAGAATCGTCCCACTTGCATGGTTGTTCCCGTAGCAACATCCTATCAAGCCGC
>CANHBE010000053.1 GCA_947458575.1 Flavobacteriaceae bacterium
TGCAGCGGGAAAATGACTTTTGATACCTGCAAAATCTTCGTCTTTGATGTAATTGGAGTTGCCTCCACGAATAAACAAAGTGGGCTTATCGAATTGTGCATTCACCGGAAGAGCGGTTCCTACATTTTCTATTTCTTGATTGAAAACTGATAGATTGAATCGAAAAGCTAACTGCTCCGGGGTTTGCCAGTACAAGCTTTTGAGCAAAAATTGTCGGGTTCCGAAATCGGGAATATGTTGAGCGACAATCGCATCGACATCGTTTCTCGAGGGCTTTTGGGAAAAATCGACAGCGTTGAGTCCGGCGAGAATTTCCTGATGATGTGGCGGATAATATTTTGGACCGATATCACCGACTATCAATTTTTGAATGAGTTCCGGATGTTGCGTTGCCAAAAGCATGGCTACTTTTCCACCCATGGAATGTCCGATGATATCGATGTGCCGCAGCTGCTTCTCGTGACAATAGTTGAGAACATCTTGCACCATAACTTCATAATTAAAAACATCGGAATGGAAACTGCGTCCGTGATTGCGGAGATCGAGCATATGCACTTCGTAACCTAAAGTTGCGTATTGCGTGCCAAGCGTTTTCCAATTGTCGGACATGCCGAGAAATCCGTGTAGGATCAGCAGTGGTTTTACCGCGCCAGTTCGGGCTATGCCCTCGTGCACCGGAGCTTCTATTTTGGAGTAGAGCATTTGATTAACGATTTGGAATTTGGAATTTGGAATTTGGGAATTTGGGAATTTGGGATTTTGGATTTTGGATTTATGACTCTTTAGTTGAGTTTGATTTTCTAATTATTTTACGTGAGGGATTATCTCATAGGTTTATATTTTTTATCGGTATTCGATGAATTTCATTTGCAGTGGAAATCCTTTTGTGACGTTGTTCGGAGCAAAAGATTGCAGCGGATAGCCCGACCCTTGCGGGCACGCCCAATTACTTTAATTTGTTCAAATACATATTAATCACATTGTCTAGTCCGAGGTAAAGCGACTCGCAAATGAGTGCATGACCGATTGAAACTTCGAGTAGCCCCGGAATGTTTTGCTTGAAAAAATGGATATTATCGAGACTCAAGTCGTGTCCAGCGTTGATGCCGAGCTCTAATTCGTTTGCCAGTTCAGCAGCCAGAATATAAGGTTTGATGGCGCTTTCGTTTCCTTGTCCGTATTGATGGGCGTAGGCTTCCGTATACAGCTCGATTCGGTCCGTTCCAGTTGCTTTGGCACCTTCAATCATGTCTAAAACCGGATCGACAAAGATTGAGGTTCGAATATTGTTGCGTTGAAACTCTTGAATAACCTCTTTGAGATACGCTTGATGTTCGACAGTATTCCAACCGGCACTTGATGTAATCGCACCAATAGCATCGGGCACCAGCGTGACTTGTGTGGGTTTGATTTCGAGAACTAAATCGATGAAATTGTGTTGTGGGTTGCCTTCGATATTGAACTCTGTGTGTATGATTGGCTTCAAATCACGGGCGTCTTGATAGCGAATGTGTCGTTCGTCTGGACGCGGATGAATGGTAATTCCGTGAGCTCCAAATTGTTGAATGTCTTTGGCAACCTGCAATAGGTCGGGAACGTTTCCTCCTCTTGCATTTCGCAGGGTTGCTATTTTGTTTATGTTTACGCTGAGCTTTGTCATATTGTATTTGTTAGCGCAAAAATACAAAGTAAAAGTAGGTCGTGTTGTATAAATTTGATTATTTTGCAGGAGTAAATTGAAGATTGATTATGACTGAAATCAAGGATTGCATCAATAAAGACTTTAAGGCGATTAACAGTTCAGACACCGTTTTGGAAGTGCAGGATTTTTTCCATGAAATGACTTTTTCACACTTCCCGGTTCTTGAAGAAGGAATTTACATGGGTTGTATGTCTTTGGACGATGTTGACACTTTTGACTCAGATAAGAAGATTAGCGACTATCGTTATACTCTTGAGCCGTTTTTCGCTAGGAGTACAATGATGTGGTTGGATGTTTTAGAGGTTTTTGCTAAAAATCAAACCAATGTCGTACCTGTTTTAGACGAAAACAATGCTTATGTGGGTTATTATGAATTGGAGGATGTGATGAAGTTTTTTCACGAAACTCCTTTTTTAAAAGAGCCCGGCGGAATCATCGTGGTCCAAAAGCCAATCATTGATTACTCGATGAGTCAAATCGCTCAAATTGTGGAAAGTAAT
Source organism: Flavobacteriaceae bacterium (assembly GCA_947458575.1). GTDB lineage: Bacteria > Bacteroidota > Bacteroidia > Flavobacteriales > Flavobacteriaceae > Flavobacterium. The sequence goes on from CANHBE010000053.1 coordinate 2,203, forward strand.
AACGGACGATTATTGGGTTTATTTATTTCTGAAGCGACCGCTGATTTGATTCAAATTACTGTGAAAATTAGTTTGGGAGCAATGAATAACATCATTCAAACTTTCAGAAGGTATAATTACGAAATTATCTCGGAGCACCAAGAGGACACCTATATTTCCACTCTGAAAGATCGTTCTGATTACTTGGATAAATATCTTAATATGTAAATACTTAAACGTCAAACCGTTTAATCTTTGATTCGAAAAAACGGTTATCCAATTAAACGATTAACCAACCAATTATGAAAGTCGCGATTTACGGACAGTATTACCAGAATAGTACGGAGCCCATTATCAGAGATATTTTTGTCTTTTTTAATAGAAACCAAGTGGAAATGGTTATTGAGTCAGAATTTTTGGCCTTGCTATATGAAAAAGAGATTGTCCGAAAAGAATACCAGACTTTCAGTTCACATGACCAATTAGACAAAAGTTTCGACATGCTCATTAGCATCGGTGGTGATGGAACGATGCTGCGAGCCGCTACACTTGTTAGAGATAGCGGAATTCCTTTGTTAGGCGTGAATGCTGGTCGATTGGGGTTTCTGGCTTCTGTACAAAAAGAGAATATTGAAAATTTCCTACAGCTCGTTATCGAAAGAAAGTATACGATTTCTCCGAGAAGTTTATTGTCTGTGGCGTGCGATCCGGAAAACGAATCCATACAAAATTTAAGTTTCGCTTTAAATGAAATATCCGTTAGTCGAAAAGATACAACTTCGATGATTACTATTGAAACTTATTTGAATGACGAATATCTCAATTCGTATTGGGCAGATGGATTAATCATTGCAACCCCAACCGGATCGACCGGCTATTCGTTGAGTTGTGGCGGACCAATCTTGACGCCGGACGTCGCTAGTTTGGTTATCACCCCAATTGCACCACACAATCTAAACGCGAGACCTCTTGTTATTCCGGATGATACTGAGATTAGACTGAAGGTTTCGGGACGAGAAGAATTCTACTTGGTTTCCTTAGATAGTAGAATTACTTCCGTGAGAAACGAATCCGTTTTGGTCATCAATAAAACACCTTATCAGATCAACATGGTGGAGATTGAAGGAGAAACATTCCTCAAAACCTTGCGCAATAAATTGCTTTGGGGTGAAGACAAGCGAAATTGAGTTTACTACCTGCAACACTATATTCCGAAAAATAGCGTTCTCTGTACTTTTAGTTATCGGAATTTCTAATCGGAAAAACTGATTTAAGATTAATTGGTAGAAAAGCGCTATCAATGTAAATTAAGACTTCATAATTATTATATTTGCACGCTGTTTTTTAATAGATGAATAGGATTTTTTTTGTTTTTCTGTGTCTTTTAACAACCCTTTCAAATAGGGCGCAAATTCACGAAATTGGCGTGCTATTGGGAGGCAGCAATTTCATAGGAGACGTTGGTCCTACAGAGTATATTGCCCCAAACAAACCTGCGTTCGGATTGATGTATAGATGGAATCGAAGTCCAAGACACAGTTGGAGATTTTCATACTTGCATTCACGATTGAGTTCCTACGATGAAGACTCTGATGTTCCATCTAGAAATGAAAGAGATTTTCGTTTTAAGAATAACATGAGTGAGTTTTGTGCAGGCTTGGAATTTGATTTTTTCGAATTCGATTTACACAGTTCTGAACCACAGTTTACGCCTTATGTTTTTACGGGTCTCAGTTATCTGAGGTACGAGGGACTATATATTGAGAATGGTGAATACAAAAAAGATGCAAACCGAGGCACTATCGCTATCCCAATGATTGTGGGTGTAAAAGGTCGTGTGTTTAAGAATTTTGTGATTGGTTTTGAAGTGGGAGCGCGAAATTCATTTGCTGATGATCTTGATGGGAGTAAACCTAGAAATTCAAAATACAGCGATCTTGAATTTGGTAATTTGACAAGCAAAGATTGGTATGTTTACACCGGATTTACCTTGACTTATACTTTTGGTGACAAACCCTGTTTTTGTGCTGACTAATATGAGTAATTTACTAGGAAAAATAGACAAAGAGAATCTGCCTCGACATTTAGCCATAATTATGGACGGTAATGGCCGTTGGGCTATGTTAAAAGGACTGATAAGGACTGTTGGGCACGAAAACGGATCAAAAGCAGTCAGGATTGCCGTTGAGACTTGTGCCAAATTAGGAATTGAGAATCTGACTTTGTATGCATTTTCAACCGAGAATTGGAACAGACCAAAATCAGAAGTGGAACTCTTGATGAAATTACTCATCAGTTCATTGAAAAGCGAGCTGAAAAGTTTGGTAGACAATGATATTAGACTCATCACTATCGGAAATATCGAAAAGCTGCCAAAAACTGCTAAAAAACAACTGCTTGACGTCATTGAAATGACGAAAAACAACCAGAGAATGACCCTTACAATCGCACTGAGCTATGGTTCGCGAGAGGAAATCGTCAACGCGGTAAAGGCAATTAGTGATGAAGTTAAAAATAATGTAATATCTGTCGAAAGTATAGACGAATCAACTATTAATCAACATCTTTACACGCACAATTTGCCAGATGTCGATTTGCTGATTCGCACTAGTGGCGAGCATAGAATTAGTAATTTCTTGCTTTGGCAGATTGCCTATGCTGAATTGTATTTTACACCGGTATTATGGCCAGATTTTAAAGAAGATGATTTGTATAGCGCTATTATTAGCTATCAGAAGAGAGAAAGAAGATTCGGAAAAACAAGTGAACAAATTAAATAAGTTTTTAGTGTTAGATAGAGTATTACGTTTATTACCGGTGATTTTTTTGTTCGTGTGGATTTCCAACATAAATGCTCAGGACCGCATTCCCTTCGACCAGGGCGTTAAGTATGTGATTGCCGATGTTGATGTTACAGGCAAAATTAGTTTCAACAAGCAAACTGTAGTGACTTTTGCCGGTCTTGAAAAAGGCCAAGAGATTTCTGTTCCTGGAGAGGAAATCAGCAATGCCATCAAGAAATTGGGAAAATTGGGGCTGTTCAGTGAGATTGATTTTTTCGTATCGAAGACAGTTGGCGACAGCATCTATCTAGAATTAAATATTAGTGAGTTGCCGAAACTTAGTGAAGTCAAGTTTGCTGGAGTAAAAAAGAAAAATACTGAAGCCTTAATAAAGGACAATGGATTGACAAAAGGCAAGATTGTAAATGAAAACCTCATTACAACCACCAGAAACTATATCGAGAACAAATACAAGAAAGATGGTTTCTACAACACTAAGGTTACAATACGAACAGTTCCAGATACTACTGCAGGAAATGAAGTGAAGATGTTTGTCAACATTTTTAAAGGCAACAAAATAAAGATACGGGAGATTGCGTTTGAAGGCAACGAGAAGTTCTCTGACAAGAAACTTCGCAAAGCCATGAAAAATACCAAAGAGAAAAACCCAATACGCATATTTAAGGCCTCAAAATATATCAAAGAAAAATACAAGGAAGATCTGGCAAAAGTGCTTAATAAGTATAAAGAAAATGGATATAGAGACGCCAGAGTCATTTCTGACACCATCTCTTACGATAAAGAAAACAATGATCTTTCGATAAAAGTAAATATTGAAGAAGGTCGGAAATATTACTTCGGCAATATCAAGTTTTTGGGAAATACTATTTATCCTGACAACGGACTTCGAAATATACTCGGTATTAAAAAAGGTGACGTTTATAATGGTGTTCTGCTCGAAAGTAGAATTGCAGATAAATCAAAGCCAGATGGTGAGGATATCACAAATTTGTACCAAAATAACGGCTATTTGTTTTCTAACATTAATGCAGTGGAAGTCAAGACAAGTAATGATACTATTGACTTTGAAATTAGGATCGTTGAAGGGCCGCTCGCATATTTCAATAACATAACCGTTGTAGGTAACGACAAAACCAACGACAAAGTAATTTATCGAGAATTGAGAACCAAGCCTGGTCAAAAATATAGCAAAGAAGAACTTGTTCGTACCATTAGAGAAATTGGGCAATTGGGGTATTTTGATCCCGAAGCGATAGAACCCGTCTTTAAAAATGTTGATGCTGGAGCAGGAACTGTGGATATTGAATATAAATTGGTTGAAAAAGGATCTAGCCAGATAGAACTGCAGGGTGGTTATGGTGGTGGCGGATTTATCGGCACGTTAGGTCTTTCATTTAACAATTTTTCTGCTCGCAACATTTTTAAAAAGGATGCTTACAGACCCCTTCCTATGGGAGATGGACAGAAAGTTGCCCTTCGTTTTCAAGCCAGTTCCTTTTTCCAAACTTACAGTCTTTCATTTACTGAGCCATGGTTTGGAGGAAAGAAACCCATACAATTCAGTAGTTCCTTTGCTTACAGTAAACAGTTTGCCAACACTGGAACTGGTGTAGATAAAAGCAGAAATTTCAACATCATTTCAGCGAGCGTGGGTGTAGCAAAAAGACTCTCGGTACCTGATGATTTTTTTGTTCTATCACAGTCCCTTAGTTTTCAGTATTATGATCTTAACAATTATAATATAGGTCTGTTCACATTTGGTGATGGTTCATCACGTAACCTCGCCTACACGATTGGTCTAAGCAGAAATAACAAAGGAACCAATCCAATCTTCCCAATGTATGGTTCTGAATTTAGTATTAGCGGAAAATTCACGATTCCCTACTCGCTTTTTAATAAAATTGATTATGGAAATCTAGGAAACTTGGAGGAATACAAAAGACAAAATGAAGGAACAACACAAATACCGAATGCCAATGGAAATGGGTTTATTAATCCGGGAGACTACATTGATGCAGATGGAAATAGAGTGGACACCTTTGAAGATGCTGCACCCGATGCAAGTAAAGTTGACCAAAAAAGATTTAATTGGCTGGAGTATTACAAAATCAAGTTCAGAGCGGACTGGTTTACAAAGATATACGATAAGTTAGTCTTGCGAACATTAAGTGAATTTGGATATCTAGGTGCGTACAATAGCGAACGTGGCATTGTCCCTTTTGAGCGATTTTTTGTTGGTGGTGATGGATTAGCAAACTTTGCACAAGACGGTCGAGAAATAGTCCAATTGAGAGGATATCCAAATAATTCTTTGTCCTCTCTAAACGGAGGTCCAATTTACAACAAGTTTTCACTTGAATTACGATACCCGATTACCCTAAAAGCCGCCGCTTCGATATATGTCCTAGGCTTTTTGGAAGGTGGTAATGCCTATGAAAACTTTAGAATTTATAATCCATTCCAAATAAAGCGTTCTGCGGGAGCAGGTCTGAGAATTTTTATGCCTGCCTTTGGTTTGCTTGGAATAGATTTTGGTTACGGCTTTGATCCACTTACCGGACAGAGTAAACCAAACGGAATGGAAACTCATTTTATTATTGGTCAACAATTCTAAAATTAATTATATTTGGCATGGTATTTTCGAAATAAACTTTGAATGTATGAAAAAACATATTGTTATATTATTGATTCTGATGTCTGTTAGTTCAACGGCTATTGGTCAATCACGTGGAGTGAAAATAGGATATATCGATATGGAATACATTCTCCAGAATGTGCCCGATTATGCTGAAGCAAAAAATCAACTGGAACAAAAAGCTCAAAAATGGAAACAAGAAATTGAGACCAAGAAAAACGAGATTTTACGTCTTAAAGATGTTTTAGCTACAGAACGAGTACTCTTAACAAAAGAACTATTGGAAGAGAGAGAAGAAGAGATACAATTTCAGGAAAAAGAGCTATTGGACTATCAAGAAAAAAGATTTGGCCCAAAAGGAGATTTAACAATTCAAAAAGCTGTTTTGGCGCAACCAGTTCAAGATCAGGTTTTTAATGCCGCGCAAGACATTGCAGAAGCTAAGAAGTATGATTTTATCATCAACAAAACATCAGACCTGACAATTCTTTTTGCTGCCAAAAGATATGATATCAGCGATCAAGTAATTCGGGTGATTACAAGAACCAACAAGAGAAATCAATTATCAAAAAAACAACTGAAAGAAGAAGAGGCCAAAGAAGCAAAAGAGGATATGATTGATGAAATTCCGGCTCTTGCAGAAAGGAACAAAAAGTTAGAAGAACGAAAAGCTGCGCGAGAGAAGTTAATGGCAGATAGAAAAGCCTTAGCGGAAGAGAAGAAACTGGCAATGGAGGAAAGAAAAAAACAAGCAAAAGCTGAAAAAGAGGCGCTGAAGAACGGAACACCTTTGCCTCCAAGAACAACTGCTGCTAAAACCAAAGATTCTATTGCCGGAACCGGAACAGAGCCGGCAAGAGTAGTATCAAAAAAAGTAGTTGACAGCACCTCAATTTTAAAAAAGCAAAAAGCAGCTGAAGACCGTGCAAAAGTTCTAGCCGATCGAAAAAAGGCAGTAGAAGATAAAAAGAAGCAACTTGAGCAAACTAAAGCTTCTAAAAAGGTTCAGACAGAAAAAACGAAGACGGACTCCATAGCAAATAAGAACGAACCTAAAATAAAAAGTGAAACATCAAAAGAAATAAATGTCGATACGCTTGATGTAAAGAAAAAAACGAAAACAGCCGAAGAGCGTGCAAAAATTCTGGCTGATCGAAAAAAAGCCATTGAAGACAAGAAGAAAAAGGCATTAGAAGATCGAGAAGCTGCGAAAAAAGCAAAAGAAAAAAAGGAGAATTAAGTAGAAAGTAGAAACAACAATTAATTAATATTACAAAATGAAAAAGCAATTTAAAGTTCTAGTTATAACAGCAATTCTAATTATTGCGGGAAACCAGGTGGCAAATGCCCAAGCTAAAGTAGCTCACGTAGACGTTAGTGAATTAATGTCAAAAATGCCCGCCATGTTAGAAGCACAAAAACAATTAGAAAAACTCAGTGGCACATATGATTCTGAGTATAAGACTATGGTAGATGAATATCAAAGTAAATTGAAAAAGTACGAACAAGAAGCGACTACAGTAACTGATGCTGTAAATGAAACTAGATCGAAAGAGGTTCAGGATATGCAAAAGAGAATAGTTGATTATCGTGACAATGCACAAAAAGAATTGCAGCAAAAAGAAGCTGATATTATGAAACCAATCATGGAAAAGGTTAAGGCTTCTATTCAAAAAGTAGGTAAAGCGAAAGGGTTTCAATATGTATTGAATTCAGAAGGACTTCTTTTGACTGATGGTCCGAACATCACAGTAGATGTAAAGAAAGATTTAGGTTTCTAATACTGAAAAGGACAATGTAAATGACTACTCAATTCGAGAAACGGATTGGGTAGTCTTTTTTTATCTTTGTTGATATGACGAACAACAATCCTATAGGTCTTTTTGACTCAGGCGTCGGAGGGACATCTATTTGGTCAGCGATACACCAACTGATGCCAGATGAGGACACGATTTATCTTGCTGATAGCAAAAATGCCCCATACGGTCTAAAATCAAAAGATGAGATTATTAGACTTTGCATCAAGAATACTGAATTTCTTTTGTCAAAAAGCGCTAAGATAATTGTTGTTGCCTGTAATACAGCCACCACGAATGCAATAAAAGAACTACGATCAATGTACAGCATTCCATTTATTGGCATCGAACCTGCAATTAAACCTGCAGCACTTCAGTCAAACACTCAGGTAATTGGAATTCTGGCAACGAAGGGAACTTTTTCTAGTGAGCTATTTAATAAATCGGTAGAAATATACCATGACACAAGAATAATTGAACAAATAGGATATGGCTTGGTAGAACTTATTGAAAGTGGTAAATTAAACTCGCCGGAAATGAACACGCTGCTTCACTCATATGTTGATCCTATGATAAAAGAGAATATCGATTATCTTGTATTGGGCTGCAGCCATTATCCATACCTTATTCCCCAATTGAAAAAGATTCTGCCAAAGAACGTTACCATTATTGACTCAGGGGAAGCAGTTGCGCGACAAACACTACATGTACTACAAGAAAAAGTTGGACTACATCAAAAGGGAGAAGGTATACCAATATTTTACAGCAATGGTAAACCTGAGGTCTTGGAGGAAATTTTAGGCAATCAATACAAGGTAATATACAAAGATGTCTAGTCTTTTTTATCTTCTTCCAAATACCAACTAGAATACATCACATAATTTTTGGAAATCCGTTCTATTTCAGTACCAAACTCTGATTCATTCAACTCTTTCACCTTTCTAGCGGGCACTCCTGCATAAATAGTCCCTGAAGGTACAATTGTATCTTGAATCACAACTGCGCCTGCAGCTATTATTGAGTTACTCTCGATATGACAGTTGTCCATAACAATCGCTCCCATACCAACCAGTACGTTATCTTCGATTGTACATCCATGAACAATCGCATTATGTCCAATTGACACATTATTTCCAATAACAGTGGCGTGTTTTTGATAGGTACAGTGAATTACAGCACCATCTTGAACGTTAACTCTATTTCCAATCCTTATGGTATTTACGTCTCCTCGAATTACTGCATTAAACCAAATACTACATGAATCCCCAACAACGACATCGCCAACAATAGTTGCATTCTCTGCAATAAAACAATCTGCCGGTATTACCGGACTTTTTCCATTGATTTCCTTTACTATCATCACAAAAAAAAGTCCCAACAAATGGGACATGATTTAAAATTTCTAAGGGTTGATTGCAGGACAATTGCAATGGTATTTTTCAGGTTTACAGAAGATATTCATCCCCAATGTAATCTGATGAAAACCACCATTGTCAAACCTCACAGCTCCCGTTACAGCAGAATAAGTATATGCAAACATATAATTCTTGTAATTCAAACCGACGATTGGAGTAATATACTGAAGTTTTTGAGTCTCTATTGAATTTCCATCTCTGAATTCAGCTCCATCCAAACTACGTCTATACGACAATCCTCCCCACAATCTGCCAATTTCCAATTGCTTGTACACTTTCAAGTTAACATCAATTGTCTTTTCTTTGGTTTGGTTAACCAATTGAAACATAACCGAAGGTTCCCACAATAGGCCTTCCTCATTACCAAAGACATAACCAGAATTAATTATTACTTTCCTTATATTATCATCCTCAAATTCCGAGTAAATTTTTCTCCTCGTCTCAATCGCATTCTTTACTGTCAAATGCGTGTAAAACTCGAGGTAATTATACGACATCCCAATATCTACATTGAAGTACGAGTATTTCTGCGTTATGGTACCGTCTATATTTGGATCAAATCCGCCAGATTGAAGAAACTCTGTCTCATCTAAAGAACTTTGTACTAGACCCACGCTCATACCAAAAGACAATTGGTTTAAATCAACCATATCTCTCGAAAACATAATATGATGCGCATAGGTTGCTTTTATACCTTTTTGCGAATGATATCCATTCTTGTCATTATAGACGATTACTCCCGCCCCTGATTGACCACTTTCTCCAATCTTACCATTAAAACTTAGTGTTTGCATTGCTGGTGCGTCTTTCTGACCAAACCATTGTTGCCGAGCAGTCGCTCTCAGTTTTGAGCAATTTGATGCACCTGCCATTGATGGATGGAGCAAGTAATAATTATCCGATAAGTAATCTGAATATACTGCAATACCCTCCTGTGAAATGGAATATTGACTAACAAATAGCACAACAAATAAAAATATCCTCTTAATATTCATCTTACAGACCGTTTTAGTGAAATATGGGGTCAAAATTCTTAAAAATTAATATATAATGTAAATAACATCTAAAAATCTGACTAAGCTAATAATAATCAAATTCTCTTAAAATTCCAATGCTTTAATCAAATCTCTCCATGTTTGCCGGAATTGGTCAAAGATATAAATTTTTGTCTAAGCGTAACTATCGAATAAAAAAAAATTACTCCTGAATTTCCCACAAACTATCGCTTCAAAGAGAAATGCGATCTAAATTCTTTCGATTCTCCTTTCTCGTTGTAAAACACTTTGAACCAATAATCATCCGAAGGCAATTCTGCTCCGTTATATTTACCATCCCATCCTATTCCTTGTGTGGATATTTGCTTGAGCA
>CANHBE010000054.1 GCA_947458575.1 Flavobacteriaceae bacterium
AAAGAAAATGAAGATTTAACTTTAGGTTCCATAAGAGTGCTTACATCAAAATATCAAGTATTTTTGAATGATCAAGAGGTAGTATTTACACAACGTGAATTCGAATTACTGAGTTATTTGATAAAAAACAAAGGAACGGTATGTACGAGAAATCAGATAATTGAAGATGTATGGGACATTCATTTCGATTATGATACCGGCGTAATTGATGTCTTTATGAATGCGATCAGGAAAAAGTTAAATCTCAATAAAGATCAAGATCTTATTCGTACCATTCGAGGTGTCGGTTATATGGCTAATGAAGTAAATTGATAATATGGTTTCATTTTCCTACAAAAATAGAATTGCGTTTAACTATATTCTCAGCACTGCGCTATTGATATCTATCGTTTTTGTGGTATTATTTCAAATTATTAAGCACAATGTTAATAGTCATATCAATTTCAATATTCAAGAGGAAATAAAGAAACATATTGATGAAGTTGAAATCGATATGAATAAATCGTATCTGATTCAGGTTGATCAATGGCGGGCTCGTGAACATAATACGGTGAATGTCAATCCGGTCTTCGTGCAATTTTTAGATTGTAACAACGAATTGATTGACAAGTCTCCTAATTTGAAAGGTCTTCAATTGAAACTGTATCCTCCCGAGCAAAATAACAAGAATATTGACACCTATTTGAACAATCAGCCAATTCGGCAAGTGCAAGTGCCAATTTATGATAAGAAAGAGCAGGTTGGTTATTTGTTTATTGCAATTTCACTTGAGGATAGCATGGTGATTCTCGAAAAGCTTAAGAATATTTTATTGATTTCATTTCCATTAATCTTAGTGGTCCTTTTTTTTATTGCGCGATTAATCGCCGGCAGGAGTATCAAGCCAGTCAAAATGATTACAGAAACTTCCGGGAGAATTACACGGGATACATTAAATGATAGAATCAAATTGCCACAACATAAGGATGAACTTTATGTGCTCTCTCGCACGATCAACGAGTTGTTGGATCGAATCGAAAGTGCCGTTGAACGTGAAAAGCAGTTTACCTCGGACGCATCACATGAATTGAGAACGCCATTGGCAGTGTTGAAAGGCACTTTGGAGGTTTTGATTAGAAAGCCCAGAACACAGGCGGAATACCAAGAGAAAATTACTTTTTGTGTGAAAGAAGTTGACCGTTTAAATCAGCTAGTTGATGAACTATTGCTCTTGGCACGATTTGAAAATCAAAAAGTAAACCTCAAGCAAAATATGGTTTTCTTAAATGCATCAATACTCGATATTTTAGCACTTCATTCCCAGAGTATTAGTGATAAGAAACTCAACATCATTACTGATTTGGATCGAGACTATTACATCAAATCAGACGATTATTTGGTCAATATCGTTCTTGGAAACATAATTTCAAATGCTATAAAGTACACAGAAATTGGCGGACAGATTAGTATTCGGTTTCTAGATGAGACTGATAAGTTAATTTGTATGATTTCAGACACCGGCATCGGCATTGCAAAAAGTGACGTTAGCAAGGTTATGAATCCTTTTTATCGAGCGCAAGCATACAACCATCCTGAAATTAAAGGAGTTGGATTAGGATTGTCAATTGTAAATAGACTCTGCAGTTTGCTCCAAATCGGATTTCGACTTGATAGTGAAATTGAAAAAGGAACCATCGTTTATCTGGAATTTTCCAAAAAATGAAGTCGCTAATGATACTAATTATATTTGTTATTAATTTAAAGTATTCTTAACCATGGACTTAACCAAGTTAAAGCAGCAACTTCAAACAGAAGTGGACACTTCATTTTTGTACGCAAGTATCGCAGGGATTCAAACCGATCAAAATTTGAAACGGGTCCTAGAAAGTCTTTCCGATATCGAGAAAAATCACGCTAATCATCTTCTTCAGAAGATTCTAATATCAGACCCAAACTGGCAAATGCCTGACGCTTCATCGAGAGCAAGATTTCAATTGCGCTTGGGAAAAATATTCGGTTATGGTTCAATAATTAGTAATCTTTCAGGTATTGAAAAGCAGTTTGCTCAAAACAGTATTCAAAATAAACTGAAACAGGGTGAAAAACCAACCGGATTTGAACACAATCATTTGAATATCATCGAGGCGGTCAATAATAATGCAGCGCTAAATGTTTCGGGTGGATTTTTCTCTAAATTTGAAAGCCGACATAAATCCGTTGGTGGGAATGCACTTCGAGCCGCTGTCTTAGGAGCAAATGATGGATTGGTATCCAACATGAGTTTGGTGATGGGAGTTGCCGGTGCTGCTGTTTCCAATAATACGATTTTACTAACCGGTGTCGCTGGACTTTTAGCAGGTTCGATTTCTATGGCGATGGGGGAATGGTTGTCAGTGCAAAGTTCACGCGAGTTAAACCAACGACAGATCGATCTCGAAATGGAGGAACTAGACGCTTCACCGGAGGAGGAAAAAAAAGAATTAGTATTGTTGTATCAAGCGAAAGGCATGAATGGAGAAGAAGCACGAAAATTAGCCGAAAAAGTATTTGAAAATCCTGAAACCGCGAAAGAGGCTATTATTAAAGAGGAACTTGGTATTGATCAAGAAGAATTGGGAGGTTCAGCCTGGGAGGCCGCAATTGCATCCTTTATTTTGTTTGCAATTGGTGCAATAATCCCGTTATATCCTTTCTTAGTTTGGGATGGTAATCATGCAATTTATTTAAGTCTTGGTAGTTCCGTAATCGGATTATTTGCTATTGGCGCAGCGATTACATTATTAACCGGAAAAGGTGTTTGGTTTTCTGGATTGCGTCAGGTTATTTTTGGTTTAGCAGCTGCTGCGGTAACTTATGGAATCGGCTCCTTGATCGGAGTACAATTAGCATAATCTATTTTTTTAATAATTTAAATACACATATTATGAACGACGCACATTGGCATTTAGTGGTAAATCACTTCCCAATTATTGGGACTATTATTGGATTAGGAATTATTCTATTTGGTCTTATTCGGAAAAACAAGACGATTGTCAACGTGGCTTACACGCTGTTTATTGTCGTCTCACTTTTCGGATTTGCAGCCATGAATACCGGAGAAGGAGCAGAAGAAATGGTAGAAGAACTTCCAAACGTAGGACATCAGGTTATTCATGTACATGAGGAAATCGCTGAAAAATTAGCAGTTATTCTCTACGTATTAGGAGCAGTTTCAATTATTGGACTTTGGATGAATATGAAGCAACATAAAAAGTCAATTATAGTGACATATTTTGCAACATTTGTAGCTATCATCGCAGTTTTCCTAGCTAAAGAGGTCGGTACTACCGGAGGAGAAATTCGTCATACCGAGATTAGAAAAGGAAACGCAGCAATGACAGAAATTACAACTGCAGAATCTCAGGGAGAAGATGAAGATTAAAGAGTAACATTGTTCTAAATCAAAAAAGAGAGACTTTCTGGGTTTCTCTTTTTTTTCTATACGAGGTACAGAATTAGCAGCTGTGCCAAGAAAATTCTGAAAATAGTCACTAGTGGATAAACGGTAGCATAGGATTGCGTTGGAACATCAGAATCTACATATCGAGTGCTAAAGGCCAGAGCAGCAGGATCGGTGTAGGTTCCGCTCATTAAACCGACCAATTGGAAAAAGTTGAGTTTCAATACATATCGACCAACCAAAATCATAAACAGCAATGGAATAATGGTAATCAAACAACCATAAAGCATCCAAAGCCAACCATTATAATGGATAAAATTGGAATAGAACTTTTCACCGGCATGAATTCCAACCGCTGCAAAAAACATACATATGCCCATGTCTTTCATAAAGTAAACGGCTCCGGTATTGATATAAGAATGAATTACCCCAATTCCACCATAACGACTTATAAACAAAGCCGTTAGCAGTGGTCCGGCAGCAAATCCCAATTTGATTGGAACGGGAAGCGTTGGGATAAATATCGGTATTGAACCAACTGCAATTCCGATGATTAATCCACCAAAAAGTGATAAGAAATCGGGTTCCAAAAGTTTTTTTTCTGAATTGCCAATCACTTTTTCTGCCTCGCTGATAGCCTCCCGATTACCGACCACTCTGAGCTTATCACCATAATTGAGGCGCAACTGTGGATTGGCCAATAGTTCCATCCCCGAACGATAAACACGGGTAACTTTCAAGTCGAATTTGTTGTAAAGATCAAGTTCAGCAAGTGTTTTATGTGCAGCGGAAGCTTTTGTAACAAAGATATTTTTAGTGGTCACATCTTGCTCAGACTCTATAAAGAGATCGGTAGATTCTTTTCCGACTTTGGAGATAAAGTCACTAACATTTTTTGGACTTCCCACGACCATGAGTACATCCTTTCTCATAATTTTCGTATCTAACGAAGGTGAAAAAACAATCACTGATCCACTGTGTTTGATTCGCGATATGATAATATCTTTGGTACCTAATTCTTTAAAAATTTGATAAATGCTTTTTCCCTCCAAGATTTCATTGTTTACTCGGCATTTCGTGTGAATAATGGTTGAATTATCTTGTTGTGTTTGTTCGGTCAGATTTTGTTTTTCTTTTTCGAAATCAATTTTCATCAATGATTTTGCACCTATAATTGTCACAATGATTCCAAATACTCCAAGCGGATAAGTTATCGCATAAGCAATGGCCGGATCATCAAATATTCTCGAAGATACATGCAATTGAATTTCCTGTAATGTAGATTTTGCAGCACCTAATCCAGGTGTGTTGGTTACCGCCCCAGACATTAATCCTACAGCATTTTCTATGGAAATATCCGTAAATTTAAAAATTGCATAAGTAGTCAAACCTCCCAAAAAGACGGTTGAAATAGCCAAAACATTAAACTTCAGTCCTTCCTTTTTGAATGATGAAAAAAATGATGGTCCAACTTGTATTCCGATTGCATATACAAATAAGATTAGCCCGAAGTCACGCACAAAAATCAATAGGTCAGCTTCAATTCGGTAACCAAAGTGACCTAATAAGAGTCCGACAAAAAGAACCGCTGATACACCAAGTGAAATGTTACCAAGGCGCAATCGTCCTACCAGAAAACCAAGACTGATTGTTAGTAGCAAAGCGATTAAAGAGTGAGTTATATCAGGTGTGTCACTGGGCGAGAATAAAGAATAGAACCAATTCATCATAATAAAAAGACGCTTGAGTTTGCATTGACAAAATTAGTCTTTCTTGTTGGTTGATTGATGATAATTGTCAGTATAAAAGCCTGTAAATCATTAAAAAGAGAGAAAACGATTTCGTAAGTTTTTGTAAATTATGACAAATATCAGTTCTGTTATCCATAGAAAATGTGAACTTTGGATTAGAAAATATGAGTCAATAACGAATTTAAAGAAACACAATGAAAAACATCAGATTAATTCAAGAGTTACACGATTTAGGAATCACCGGATACCATGAAGTTTCGCATAATCCATCATACGAAGAACTGTTTCAGGCAGAGGTTTCTCATCAACGAAAAGGATATGAAAAAGGCGCTTTGACAGATACTGGTGCTGTGGCTGTGAAAACCGGAATTTTTACCGGGCGTTCGCCAAAGGATCGTTATATTGTGAAAGATGATATCACGGAAGATACAATCTATTGGGATGACAAAGTAAATTTTCCGACAACAAAAGAGGTTTGGGATGACCTCAAAAGTATTGTGTTAAATCAACTTTCTACTTCAAAAAAACTGTATGTTGTTGATGCATTTTGTGGCACAAATACGGACACACGTCTGAAAGTTCGTTTTATTATGGAAGTTGCTTGGCAAGCTCATTTTGTGACCAATATGTTTATTCGACCCTCAATTTACGAATTAGACACTTTCGGTAAACCTGATTTTATTGTCATGAATGGCTCTAAAGCTACTAACCCGAATTGGAAGGAGCACGGATTAAACTCTGAGAATTTCGTCTTGTTTAATTTGACAGAGAAAATTCAAATCATTGGCGGTACTTGGTATGGCGGCGAAATGAAAAAAGGAATGTTTGCCATGATGAACTATTATCTTCCATTACGCGGCATGGCTTCAATGCACTGTTCAGCAAATGTGGGTGAAAAGGGCGATGTAGCTATCTTTTTCGGATTATCAGGAACAGGGAAGACCACATTATCGGCTGATCCTAAGCGTTATCTAATTGGAGATGACGAGCATGGTTGGGATGATAACGGTGTTTTCAATTATGAGGGAGGATGCTATGCAAAAGTTATTGACTTGAGTGAGGAGAACGAACCTGACATTTGGAGAGCGATTAAACGAGATGCCCTATTAGAGAATGTCATCGTTAACGAGTATGGCGAAGTTGATTACTACGATCATTCCATTACGGAAAACTCGAGAGTGTCTTATCCGATATATCACATTAATAAAATTGTCTTGCCTTCAAAAGCTGGTCATGCCAAGAAAATAATCTACTTGTCTGCAGATGCTTTTGGTGTTTTGCCTCCAGTATCTATATTAAATGATGATCAAGCTCAGTATCACTTCCTTTGTGGTTACACTTCCAAACTAGCAGGAACAGAACGCGGAATTACTGAGCCGCAACCTTCTTTTTCTCCCGCTTTTGGCGAAGCATTCCTGACTTTGCATCCAACAATGTATTCTAAAACTTTGATCGCGAAGATGAAAGAACATGGTGCCAAAGCTTATTTGGTGAATACTGGCTGGAATGGCACTGGTAAGCGAATTTCCTTGAAAAATACGCGAGCGATCATAGACGCTATTATTGATGGAACGATTGATAACGTGCCTACCGACAATGTTCCATTTTTGAACTTAACGTTTCCTACCTCTTTGCCCAATGTTACCGAAAATATTCTTGATCCACGTAAGACATACAAGGACGTCAAGGATTGGGAAACTAAAGCACTTGATTTAGCAAAACGCTATATCAAAAATTTTGAGCAATATACTGATACGGAAGAAGGCAAACGTCTTATTTCTGCTGGACCGCAGCTGAGTACATCTCAATTCGTTTAGTCGGATTTTGTTATTGTAGATTTAAAAATCTGCCTGAAGTTTAGCTATTTCAGGCAGATTTTAAATTCTATAAAATTTGGAAGCCATTTTTTGATTGTTTTTTTACTGATTGGTTAGATTTTAAAACAAATTTTCCAATTCATTTAAAAGTTGCGTAATAAACGTATTCTTTCTTTTATTTAAAAAATCAAAAAACTATATTTACTTTTTAAACCTATTGAAGAAGTATAGATTATACAATTATGGTAAATAACAAGACTAAAGAGATTGCAGAGGAAGAAGAAGAAATTCACGAACCGCAACTCAATATTATTCTTACTACGGACGAGGATGATTCTCGGCCTATTTTTATTTCAGGAAATTTTAATAATTGGCATACGCAAGACCCAAATTTCGAAATGGAGAAAATTGGCAAAGGTCTTTATCATTATAAGTTCGAAAATGACTTTGTTTATCCGCAAGTGTTATTATACAAGTTTACCAAAGGCGATTGGAGTGAAGTTGAAATCGACAAATACGGGAATCGAACAGAAAATCGTGTTTGTAAAGAACATAGTGGTGTCCGAAAAGAACACGTCGAGAAGTGGCGCCACAACTGGTTACCTTTTAAACAAAATTACTTGCCAAAGGTACATTTGATTTCTGAAGAATTCGAAATTCCTCAATTGAATAAAACAAGAAGAATCTGGGCTTTGCTGCCACATGATTATGAAGAATCTACAGAAACTTATCCGGTCTTATATCTGCAGGATGCGCAAAATCTTTTTAATGAAAAAGCGAAATACGGCAACTGGGAAATCGATAAGAAACTTGCCGTTATGTCGGAATACAAGATTGGAAAGATTATTATTATTGCAATAGAACACGCAGAACATGAGCGTATTGTAGAGTACAATGTGGGAAAGACTTTACTTGGCGTTGGTCAGGGTAAGAAATATATTCGCTTTGTCACAGATACTTTAAAGCCTTTCGTTGACAAGAACTTTAGAACGAAGCCCGAACGCGAGCATACCGGAATTGGCGGTAGTTCCATGGGTGGATTAGTGAGCATTTTTTCAGGTTTGATGTATCCGGAAGTATATGGTAAACTGATGATTTTTTCGCCTTCATTATGGGTAATTCCAAAAATGGATTTTAGTCATATTGATTTTTCCGAGCCGGCCGACACAAAAATATACTTGTATGCTGGTGGCGACGAAAGTGCAACCATGATCAAGCACGTTAAACGGTTTAAGAAAGAAATGATTGATAATGAATTTGTAACGAGTAAATTGAAAATAAATCTGAGCATTAATATGTTGGGAAAACATAACGAAACGTATTGGAGTGATGAGTTTCCAAAAGCGATCGAATGGCTTTATTTCAGCACTAAAGAAAATTAAATGAAAACGAAAAACATTAAAAATCTTGAAGGTTTTACCGGTGTGGTATTGATTCCAGTTTTTGAAACAAATCCGAAAAACCTCGTTCCGATTGAGTTTCACGGAATTTCAGTGCCCTCGTCGGTGTTTTACGGAAAGAAAGACACACATTATGTCGCTGAAAAATACGACTGTGTGCATATATTTATAGGACTCGGTAAAAAGATTGACTACAAATCACTTAAAACAATTGCGCGCAGAATTGCCTCAAAAGAAAGAGATATCTTCGGAAAGAATGTTGCACTAGCCATTCCTGAAGTTTTTACGATTCAACAGGTAGAAGCTATGGTTTTAGGCCTATTTCTTGGAACATACCAACTGGGTCATTTCAAGAAAAAGGAGAAACATGCGTTCCTTGATCCAAAATTTGTACTTGGTTTGCTTTCAAAAACTGATTTTTCAGATTCTGCCGCTCGTGCTATTAAGATTGCAAAAGCGCAAATTGAGATTTTGTATTTGGTCGATTTACCTCCCAATAACATTACGCCAAGTTATTTGGCAAAATGGGCAAATGAACAGGGTAATCAACACGGTTTCACCACAAAAATTCTTGACGCTGAAGCTGCAAGAATCGAAGGTCTGGATGCCTTTTTAGCCGTAGGAAAAGGAAGTGACAAAGAACCTCAATTCATCATTATGGATTATGTCCCAACGACAGATATGCCAAAAATCAAGCATGTCGGCTTGGTTGGAAAAGGAATTACATTCGATACCGGTGGACTCAATATCAAAACAACGGGAATGGTTCATATGAAATCTGATATGGCAGGAGGTGCTGCAGTTCTTGGGACAATGCATTTGGTGGCCGATTTGAAATTACCGATAAGAGTAACAGCAATAGTTCCGTGTTGCGAAAATGCTGTTGACAGTAAATCTTTATTGCCTAGCGATGTCATCAAAAGCTACAGCGGAACAACTATTGAAATTATCGATACAGATGCGGAAGGTCGCTTGATTCTAGCTGATGGTTTGTCATATATGATTAAAAATTATAAACCGGAAATCTTAATCGACATAGCAACTCTAACAGGCAGCGCGGTGGGCACTTTTGGCTACGAATGTGCAGCATTATTTACAAACGATGAAACTTTGTTACAAAAATTACAGCATTCTGGTGATGAAATTGGAGAGCGATTGTGGCGATTACCGCTTTGGGATGCTTATAAACCTGATATAGAAAGTGAAATTGCTGATGTGAAGAATTACAGTGGAAAGCCCGTCGCAGGAGCCATCACTGCCGCAAAATTTCTGGAGTACTTTACAGAAAATCACAATTCTTGGGCACATTTAGATATTGCCGGAGTGGCTTTCGGCGACGATGAGTTTGCAAAAAGTAAGCATGCGACTGCTTATGGCGTGCATTTATTGACACATTTTATTGAAAACATTTAAGCTATGAATAAATCTCCAAAAACATTTGTCTGTATTTCTAACTATTTCAAAGGAGCAGATTTCTTAATTAATTTGAAGAAATTGGGCAACAAGGTATATCTAGTCACATCGGAAAAACTTCGCGACAAATCGTGGCCTGTTCAATTTATAGATGAAATCTACTTTATGGAAGGTCAAGATGTAGAGTGGAATTTAGAGCATCTGTTGCTTGGTGTCAGCAACCTGATGAAGAATAACAAGATCGATGCTATCATTGCACTGGATGATTTTGATGTTGAAAAAGCAACTTATCTGAGAGAGAACCTTCGCATAGACGGAATGGGTCAAACTACAGGTCGATACTTTAGAGATAAATTAGCCATGCGAATGAGAGCAAAGAGTTGCGGTATTTCTAATCCGCAATTTTCTTCACTTTTCAATGATGATGATATCAATACTTTTGCTGATGCCGTGGCTCCACCGTGGGTGCTAAAACCCCGTTCAGAAGCTTCTGCATCCGGAATTATTAAAGTGTATGATAAAGAAAGTTTGTGGATGCATATCAATGAATTAGGCAATAATCGATTTAAGTATCTTGTTGAACAGTTCCGCCCGGGATCGGTATATCATTGCGATAGCTTGATTGTCGACGGAAAAGTGCTTTTCAGTATTACATCAAAGTATCTCGCAACACCTATGGAGATTTCGCAAGGTGGCGGCATTTTTAGAAGTGCAAACATCACGTATAATTCTGAAGATGACAAAGCCATTAAGAAGATAAATGAACAGGTAATTAAGGGATTTGGACTAAAACACGGAGCGGCGCATTCCGAGTATATTAAATGCAGCGAAGACGATAAGATTTACTTTTTAGAAACATCTTCAAGAGTAGGAGGGGCACACTTGGCAGAAATGATTGCTGCTGCGTCTGATATTAATTTATGGGAAGAATGGGCATCGATTGAGAATGCTTTGGTGAAAGACATCGATTATAAATTGCCTAAAGTGCGAAAAGACTATGCTGGAATTGTATTGACATTATCAAAATTCGAACATCCGGACTTATCATCATTTGCAGATCAAGAAGTATGCTTCAAAGTACCATTGGAGTATCACGCGGGTTTGATAGTGAAGTCGGAAAAGCAAGATCGCGTACTTCAACTGCTCGATGATTATGCTGATCGCTTGGTTAAGGATTTTGCTACAGTGGTTCCTCAGGCAGAGGTCAAGAATCTTCATTAAAGGAAGAGAAATAATGTCATATAAAAAAGCAAAGACCTTCTGTTTTGGCCTTTGCTTTTTTTTATCAAATTATTTTTCAAATAAACCCAGAGTACCGCCGACCCAGTCTTTGTCTTTGTTATATTTCACGCCAATCATTTCGCCTCGGCTGAGACGAACCAAATTACATAACAACGTAGGTTCGTCGTCGTCTTTTTTCCAGACACATAAGACTCGAACCTCTGCCTTCACTTTTCCGTCTGGAGCCTGCAAAATAGGCACATAATTTACTTTCTTTTGTAAAATGTAGAGTTCTTTTTCAGTCACTGCTTCAATATCTTCCCTTCTAACATGAAATATAACACCCGAACCTGAAAAGGAAAACAACGGCTTCAACACATAATTCTCCAAATCGGATGGAATTTCCTTCAACTCGCTGAGCAATGTGGTTTCGATAAAGTATTCACCACGCAGCATCGGTAAGATGAATTTACTGATTCTAAAAAACCAATTCGGGTGACCAGCCCATTCAACATCCAAATCGTCTGCAAAGGAAAAGTTCATTTTGAGATCAGTCCTCGTTTCTAATTCATCAAATATCACGCGATTGTATATTCGCTTAACCAAAATTAAAGCACCATTTTCATTCTTATAGAATAACTGCTTTTCCTTCTTGATCAGCTCCGTCACACAAACAATTGGAATTCCGATATCTCGACGACAATAGTAAAAGTCGATTTTGGTATTCTGCTTCTCAGGCTCTATTTCTAAAAGAATAACATTTTCTTTGGGATGCTTGTTACATATGACTTCCTCGATAAGTTGCAAATATTCATCCTGACTGAGATCATTGATAAAAGGTGTCAGATCTTCTAGAAAAGGATAGTATTTTTTAAACTTATCATACAAAACAAACTGGTAATTGAAAAGTGAGGGAAATCCCTGTACTTCAATGAGTTTGGGTAGAATTTTGCCGTCTTCCTCGCAGATACCAAAATCAATAGCCAAGAAAGTGGTATGTTCATCCTCATTCGGCACTTTCGTATTCAATTCAAGAGATTTTTCAGTGAGTTGTTTGAAGTTATCTTGTTTGATTAACTTGATAACATCTGCGCAACCGTCTAGCAATTGTGCCTTTAGCT
>CANHBE010000055.1 GCA_947458575.1 Flavobacteriaceae bacterium
CCACGAATGTGATTGGTAATATTTATTTTGTAATAATTTCCTCGACCAGCAGATTTCTTAATGATTCCGCCAAAAGTTGATCTAGCAAATTTTGGTTTAGAAGAAGATGTGTTTTGATCTGCAAAATAATCTACCAAGGGTCGTTTGTTTTTTAGGTCATACAAGTAGATTCTATTGGGTTCATCCTCCACGGTACCCATTGCATCTCGATCAACAAAAAAACTTAAACTAGCATCATTCACAAGCCAATTGTTAGCTCGTAGCTCTTCCAATTTGTCTGCTACACCATTACCGTTTGTGTCTGCCCCAAAAAGATCAATTACTGCCATTGAACCTGAACCGCCCTTCAAATAAATTCTGTCATCGACAATGGGTAATGCTGGACCATTCTTAAAAAACCCTACTGATTTCCCGTTGAGATTCAGTACCAAACTCTTATTTTCTAAATCCTCATCGGTAACTGATTTCTTCTGCTTGTATTTAATGGTAATCTTTCCTGCTTTTACATTAAGCATCGCCAAATTACCTGGACTACCACCTGAGCTTTCCACTTTGAAGTACAATCCTCTGAAATACTCTTTAAATACGGTATTGTTCAGCAATTTTCCCGGTGCTGCATTGACAATTTTGTCCCTGAAGAAATCTTTATTCAGCATCAATCTCATTGCTGGTGCAGAGCGCACTTTTGGCGGATCTTGATTCTCCGGTGTGCTTTCTCCATCTTCCACAATTTCTGCCGGATCAAAGAAAAAGCTATCATTTTGGCTTGAATCCGTAGCATCATTGAGTCGAAAATCGCCCTTCAACGCATCAAATTCAGAATCTTGGTCGCTATAATATCGTTGAATTTGCTGTGTTTGCGGATCAATATCTCTTATATAGTATTTTGATTCGTAAACGCCTAATTTAATTCTCCCATTTCCGGGTCCGTAAATTGAGTCAAGGTCGTAAGTGCTTTGCCCATCAGTTCCGGTTGACATCCTTTGACTAAAATAGGGAATCGTAAGTATCACGCTGTCAATTACCGGGTTCAATGCCAAATCAAAAGTCGGATTGATTGTGTTTAACTGCACTTGGATTGCGAGATTACTTTCATTTGTTCCCAACACAGGATTCTCATAAATCCCGAGAGCATTAACAGGAAGGTCTAATGTTTCCACTGCTCCTATCGCCACATTCTGAACATTTACATCAAATAACTCTGCAACTCCCGATTCAAAATTACTATCCCCAACGATATCTGCCCCAAGCTCATTCGTATCGTTATCACAACTAATAGCTGTCCCTAAGATTAAAAGAAACAATATGGAAAGAAATGGAATGTTTTTGTACATATTATTCTCCTACTTTAAATAGTTCCGATTTATAAAAATTCGTGTATGCTGACGCAAATTGGTCTCTAGAAATATACGGAAGATATGGTTTCCCTGAAGATTCAATAAAGTTGGTCAACGAAGATGAAACATTTTCCGAAGCTATTATGACTGCATCTGAATGCAAAATCGAGGCCTTTAGTAGATTTTCATAGTTAGGATTAGAAAGGCCGCCGATTGCCTCCTCAGGCACGCCATCAAACTTAATCTTGTTTATCATATCTAAATCTAAGGTGCCTTCGAAAGATTGACTGTAAACAGATGTTACAATTTTTGTGTCTGCGAACAAGGCTTCATCTTTATAGTAATGCTTCATGTATATTGGTAGGAGCGATGCCATCCATCCATGAACGTGAATAATATCCGGAACCCAATTCAATTTTTTCACTGTTTCCACAACGCCTTTGGCAAAAAAAATGGCTCTTTCGTCATTATCCGAATAAAGCGCACCTTCCTCGTCGGTAAATGTTGCCTTGCGTTTGAAATACTCATCATTGTCGATGAAGTAAACTTGTATTCTTTCTTTGGGAATGGACGCGACTTTGATAATCAAAGGCATATCCAAATCATTAACAACCAAATTCATTCCTGACAAACGAATAACTTCGTGCAACTGATGTCTCCGCTCATTGATATTACCGTATCTAGGCATGAAAATTCGAATTTGCCCTCCTTGATCATTGATCATTTTTGGCACATCGTAAGACATTAAAGAGACTTCATTCTCTGCCAAATAAGGCACTACTTCAGATGATACATACAATATCCTCTTATCCTCCATATAGTAATATTCTTTTACTCGTTGTCAATAAAAAACAGGCAAAAATACAAAAATATATGGAGGTATGAAGTAAAATCTTAAGTTTGCAGTCTATTTCAAGAGTCCTGCTATGAAAATTTTCGAGAAGCAAGTCGAATTAAGATCTTATTTGCAGTCGATTGCTACTACAAATTCTACCATAGGCTTTGTGCCAACTATGGGGGCTTTACACGATGGACATTTATCGCTCCTTGAGGAATCGGTCAATAATAATGGAATAACAGTCATCAGCATTTTTGTGAATCCTACCCAATTCAACAACCAAGAAGATCTCGAAAAATATCCTAGGACACTCGAAAAAGATCTTGCAAAAATACAGACTGTTTCTGACAAGATTTTGGTTTATGCGCCTCCCGTTTCTGATATATATTCGGGCAATACCAATTCTGAACATTTTGATTTTGACGGCCTAGAAAACCAAATGGAAGGTCAGTTTCGTCCTGGTCATTACGATGGAGTAGGGACGATTGTGAAAAAATTATTTGAAATTATTCAACCGACACATGCCTACTTCGGCGAAAAAGATTTTCAACAGTTGCAGGTTGTCAAGAAACTTGTCGAAAAACTGAAGTTAAAAGTCAAGATTATCCCGTGTCCAATTCATCGGGAAGAAAATGGTCTTGCTATGAGCTCTCGCAACGAACGCCTTTCTGAAAGCGAAAAAAAAGAAGCTGCATTGATTTATAAAGTGCTTACAGAATCTCGGGTGTTGTTCAAGAGCAAAAGCGCTACCAGGGTTGCTGAATGGGTAAAAAACACATTCAAAAACAATAAGACCTTTCAACTTGAGTATTTTCAAATCGCTGACGAAGTGAAACTACTACCATGCAAGCGTAAAAGCAAAAACAAAAAATACAGAGCTTTCATAGCTGTTTTTATTAATAATGTTAGATTAATCGACACTGTTCCGTTATACTAAAACCTATGTTTATAGAAGTTGTTAAGTCAAAAATCCATCGCGTTACCGTCACCGGAGCCGATTTGAACTATATCGGGAGTATTACTATTGACGAGGTTTTAATAGAAGCCGCCAATCTTATTGAAGGAGAAAAAGTATCAATTGTAAACGTCAACAACGGAGAGCGCTTTGAAACCTATGTAATCAAAGGCAATCGCAATAGTGGTGATATTGTGCTGAATGGTCCTGCAGCGCGAAAGGTTCAAAAGGGCGATGTCATCATCATCATGTCATATGGTTTGCTTGAATTTGAAGAGGCGAAAAAATTTACTCCCGCAATGGTTTTCCCTGATGAGAAAACAAACACACTTAGATAATTCCTGCTGATGAAAAAGCACTGGCCCAGAAAAAAAAATAACGCTGTCGCCGCCTTAGAAGCTGCCGATTCAGTTTCGTTTTCACAGTATATCAAAAGACAAATTGGGAAATGGCTTTCCATTGTTTTGCCGATAGCATTGGGCTTTTTCTTAATTTTCTACACCTACAACAAATTCACCCCGGCGCAAATTCTTGAAATAGAAAGCTACTTCAAGAATGCCAACTACTCCTATTTATTTCTCGCAGCGGGCATTGCTGTCCTCGGAAATGCTTCACGAGCATACCGCTGGAAATTTTCTCTTGAACACATGGGCTATCAATCCTCGTTTCGAAATAATTTTATGGCTATTAGCATCGGATATGTGTTGAATTTGACTGTGCCTAAGTCGGGGGAAGTCTCCCGCGCATTAATTGTAAAACGTTACGATAACATTCCGTTTGACAAAGGTTTTGGGAGCATCGTTGCCGAGAGAATTGTTGATTTGTTCGTTTTGCTGTTTTTTATGGTATTGGCTATCTTTCTACAATTTGGTGTTGTAAAGTCTTTTATCCTGGATAAACTTCCGATGCAACAATTAGCTGTGTTCTCAGGATTGTTGATTCTTTGCCTTGCTGCTATTATCTTAATATACCGCTATTCTAAATCTGTTTATATATGTACTCTCAAAGAGAAAATTGCAGGGCTGAAAGAGGGTGTATTTAGTATTTTACATATGAAGAAAAAGGGAGCTTATTTTTTTCATACTGTACTCATTTGGTTTTCTTACTTATTGACTTTCTACGTTGTTTTTTTTGTGTTTCCCGAAACAAGTACTTTGAGTATTAGTGCGGTAATTACCTCTTTTGTAGTTGGAAGTATTGCCATTGCATTTACCAATAGTGGCTTTGGCTCCTATCCTTTTCTGATATCCAAAATACTGCTCGTATATTCGATAGCAGAAACAACCGGAAATGCCTTTGGCTGGATTGTATGGACATCACAAATGTTGGTGGTGCTTACGCTAGGTCTAATTTCTTTTTTATACCTGCCAATTTTCAACAGAAAGAAATAAATCAGTATCTTGCTGCTTGTTTTTTTAGCATCCTAATACTATATTATTTCATGAAAAAAATAGTTGTACTTTTTAGTTTTCTCATTCCTTTTATTTGCAATTCCCAAAAAATAATTGAGCCGGTATCATCCCCTAAATTGAATGAAGACAGAGAGCTAATCATTGGTCTTCCCGCTTCGTATGCGTCTAATAAGGATAAGAAATACCCGCTAATTGTGATGCTTGACGGAGACTATCTATTCGATCCCATCTATGGAGCATTGTCATACGGATCCTACTGGGATGATTTACCGGAATGCATCTTGGTCGGTATTTCTCAAAACAAAAATAACGAACGCGAAAGCGACTGTGCTATTGATCAGACCACCGGTCTACCTGACGAAAAAGGAAACAAATTCTTCGAATTTATCGGACAAGAACTTGTTCCGTATATGGAGAAAAAATATCGAATCGCTCCCTTCAAAATCGTTGCAGGTCACGATGTAACTGCAGGGTTTTTAAACCTGTTCCTATATAAGGAAAAACCGCTATTTGACGGCTATATTTCACTAAGCCCTGAGTTACCTGTTGCTATGGAGAAAAACATTCCAGATCGTTTTTCAGTGTTAAACCAACAGATATATTACTACCATGCAACGGCAGATGGTGATGTCAAAAAGATGCAAACTAGAATTAGAGAGCTTGATGCTGCAGCAAAGACCATTACCAAACCCAACATTAATTACAGATTTGATGATTTTAAAGGCGCTTCGCATTATTCATTGGTTTTATACGCAATCCCCAATGCACTTTATCAATTCTTTTCGGTTTATCAACCCATTTCAACAGCCGAATTTCAAGAAAAAATTGCAGTCTTACCTTCGGGGTATGTTGATTATTTGACCAATAAATATGACGTTCTTGAAAAAAGTCTCAACATTAAAATGCCCATTCGATTGAATGACTTCAAAGCTATTGAAGCCGCAATACTTAAGAATAAAGCATATGACGAATTTGACAAACTCTCTGATGTGTCTAAAAAACAATACCCTAAATCGATGTTGAGCGACTATCACAAAGGTATGTTTTATGAAAAAACCGGTGATTTGAAAAAGGCTGCAAAATCATATCAAAATGCATTTCAAAAAGAGGAAATCGGAGACTTAACGAAAGACATGATGCTCGACAAAGCTGATCAACTTAAGAATCAGCAACCATAATGGCTAAGGTAAAAACTTCCTTTTTCTGTCAAAACTGCGGCACTCAATTCGCCAAATGGCAAGGTCAATGCAATGCTTGTAAAGAGTGGAATACAATCGTAGAAGAGATTGTGCAAAAAAATGAAAAGCAAGATTGGAAATCAAACTCTTCTGAAGTCAAGAAATCGGCAAAACCACTCAAGATCAAGGAAATTGATTCTGCTTCAGAAGTTCGATTGAACACTTTAGACAACGAGTTGAATCGCGTACTTGGCGGTGGCATTGTTCCCGGCTCTTTAATCCTTTTGGGGGGCGAACCCGGAATCGGCAAGAGTACGTTACTCCTTCAAATCTCATTAAAACTGCCTTACAGAACGCTTTACGTTTCGGGTGAAGAAAGTCAAAAGCAAATCAAAATGCGAGCGGAACGAATCAACCCAAACAGCGACAACTGTTACATACTCACCGAGACTAATACTCAGAATATTTTTCGACAAATTGAAATTATCGAACCTGAGATTGTCATCATTGATTCCATTCAAACACTGCACACCGAATACATAGAAGCATCTCCAGGAAGCATTTCTCAGATAAGAGAAACAACTGCCGAACTCATTAAGTTTGCCAAAGAAACGAATATTCCTGTGATTCTGATCGGACATATTACAAAAGATGGAACCATCGCCGGTCCGAAAATTCTGGAGCACATGGTCGATACTGTACTTCAATTTGAAGGCGATCGAAATCATGTTTACCGAATACTCAGAGCCTTGAAAAATCGATTCGGATCGACCTCAGAGTTAGGTATCTACGAAATGTTAGGCAGCGGATTAAGAGAAGTATCTAATCCATCTGAAATACTAATATCGCATAAAGACATTACCTTGTCAGGAACAGCGATTGCGGGAACTTTGGAGGGCATGAGACCACTGATGATAGAAATTCAGGCGCTGGTAAGCACTGCCGTCTATGGCACACCGCAACGAAGCACAACAGGCTATAATGCCAAGCGACTCAATATGATTTTGGCAGTACTCGAAAAAAGAGCTGGTTTCCGCCTCGGAACTAAAGATGTTTTCCTCAATATTACAGGAGGTATTTCGATGGATGATCCTGCGATCGATTTGGCAGTGGTCGCCGCGATATTGTCTTCCAACGAAGATATCCCTATCGGAGAAGGCTACTGTTTTGCAGGAGAAGTCGGACTTTCCGGAGAAATCAGACCGGTTAATCGTGTCGATCAACGAATTCAAGAGGCAGAAAAATTGGGGTTTTCAACCATTTTCGTATCAAAATACAACAAGATTTCAGTAAAGAACCCGTTGATTCAGATTCGATTGGTATCAAAAATAGAAGATATCGCAAGTGAATTGTTTGGCTAAGACTTTTTAGCACATTCGACCCAAAATGAGAACAAGAAAACAAAAAATAATTTTAGGAATCAAAATTACTGCGGCGCTCTTTTCGTTGCTAATTATCCTAGTTTTTATTTTTAGAGACGCGCTTCTTCACCAGGCCATTGATGTAATAACCAAGAAGCTTGATCAAGATTATGATAGCACGTTCTCTGTGAGAAAGGCTCAATTCGAAGGTCTTAACGGTGTGTCAATGGAGGACATTATTCTTGTGCCGCACCAGAAAGACACTCTATTTCAAATTGATAATCTCAAAACAAGTGTAAGCTTTTGGAAATTGTTAACCGGAACCCTTCGACTGGAAAGTCTTCAAATAGACAATGGATTTGTACAGTTGGTAAAAAATGAAAACGGACGGAATTTCGATGCTTTTATTCGCAAAAAAGACACCTCCGACAGCGGCGAAAAACCGAACTACGCAAAATTAGTTTATCGTATCCTCAATCGTGGTTTGAACTTGATTCCAACTGATATGCGCCTGCAAAATCTTACCTTGCGCATGAACGATATGGGTAATAAAACCACCTTGCAGCTCAATGCTTTGACTCTGATCGACAAACAAATGGAGTCTGCTATTTTAGTCCGAACCAATACTTTTACACAACGCTGGAAAATCAACGGTTTTGCCGATCCGAGAAATAAGCAAACCGACCTTAGGTTCTTCAATATTGATACGGGAAAAATAAAGGTGCCTTATTTTGACGAACGCTACGGACTAAAATCAAGTTTCGATTCTATCCGTTTGAATGTTTCCAATATTGACATGGATGGTGGTGAGTTGCACATCGACGGGTTTACTTCTATCTCAAATCTCACTATCAATCATCCAAAGATAGCAAGCAAAGATGTCGTCATTAAGAATGCACGCTTTGATTACAACTTTCTTTTTGGTAAAAATTTTGCGTCAATTGACAGTAGTTCGACCGCACAACTCAATCAAATCAAATGTCGCCCTTTTGTTTCTTACAATAATGAAACTGATAAAATCTACACCTTAAAGATTCAGATTCCAAAAATGAAAGCACAAGACTTCATCAATTCTTTACCAGAAGGACTTTTTAATCATTTTGTCGGAATGGAAGCTGATGGGAATTTCAGTTATCACCTGAACTTTTCCTTTAACAAAAACAAAACCTCTGCGGTAGTTCTTGAAAGTGATCTTCATAAGGAAAATCTCATCATCAAGAAATATGGTGAGGCAAATCTGTCAAAACTCAATGGTGAATTTGCTTATCGAGCTATCATTAACAATATCCCTCAACGGCCTGTTTTGGTTGGAGCCGCCAACCCAAATTACACGCCTTTATCTCAAATTTCTCCGTTTTTGCGACAATGCGTATTGACAACAGAAGACCCGTCGTTTTTTTCTCATCGCGGTTTTATCAAAGAAGCTTTTCGCCAATCGATTGTGAAAAACATAAAAACCAGAAAATTCGCTCGCGGCGCTAGTACCATCAGTATGCAGCTGATTAAAAATGCATTTCTGACACGTGAAAAAACACTGTCTCGAAAATTGGAAGAAATTCTCTTGGTTTACATCTTGGAAAACAATCGAATTGTCTCTAAAGATAGAATGCTCGAAGTGTATTTTAATATCATCGAATGGGGCCCGAACGTATACGGAATAGGAGAAGCAGCTAATTTTTATTTTCAAAAAAGCCCTGCCGACTTAACGCTCGATGAATGTTTGTTTTTGGCGAATATCATTCCGAGTCCAAAGAAATTTATGTATCAATTCAACACTGAAGGCAACCTAAAGCCATTTGCAAACTCTCGAAGTAAACAACTGAAGAATCTCATGATACGGCGTGGACTAATAGCTCCTGAAGACACCATTGGTCAAGTTCCGATAGTCATTTCTGGTCAGGCTCGCTCATTGATCAAAATTATCGAAGAAAATCCAATTGTAATTGATTCTACTAGTATAGAGGAGTTTGAATTCTAGGTTTTCTTTTCATGTACTATCTTTTCACTTTTTTTATACGTGCATTTTTAATTAGTAAAAAAAGCTGGCATTTTGTAATTGATCTGCATTATTCAGTCAAGTAATTAACAATTAAAAAGATAGCTTTTTGAATCATTTATTTATCTTTACGAACCTATTTAAAATTTGAACTCTATGAAAAAACTTTTTACATTTATTTCTATCATTTTGGCACAACTGACGGTAGCACAATCTGTCAACATTGTATCTTTTGCAACCGGATTTTCCAGTCCGACTGATATTTCGCACCCTGTCGGTGACGCCAGATTATTTGTTGTCCAGCAAGGTGGTGCTATCAAGATAGTAAATCCAAACGGAACAGTAAACGCCACTAATTTCTTGACATTAACCTCTGCAACCATAACATCCGGAGGCGAGAGAGGTTTGCTTGGTTTGGCTTTTCATCCTAACTACGCTACCAATGGCTATTTTTATGTGAATTATACCAATACTTCCGGCAATACAGTTATTGCTCGATATTCAGTTTCAGCAAATCCGAATATTGCGGACGCGACAAGCGGAACTATCCTACTGACCGTTAACCAGCCCTTTTCAAATCACAATGGTGGAAGTTTAAAATTTGGCCCTGATGGTTACTTGTATATTGCAACGGGTGATGGTGGAAGTGCCGGAGATCCGGGGAACAGAGCTCAAAACATCAACGATAATTTGGGTAAAATGCTCCGTATAGATGTTGATTCTGCTTCACCATATGGAATTCCAGCTGATAATCCTTTTGTAGGAGTTGCCGGAAATGATGAAATTTGGGCTATCGGCTTACGCAACCCTTGGAAATTCAACTTTGACCGTTTAAATGGTGATTTGTGGATTGCCGATGTGGGCCAAAATCAATTTGAGGAAATCAATCACGTGACTGCTCCTTTAGTACCGGGACTTAACTACGGTTGGAAATGCTATGAAGGCAATGCTGTTTACTCTTCTTGTTCAGGAACGTTAAGTTTTACGTATCCCGTTGCCCAATATGCACATGGCGGTCCGGGAGTTGTTTGCAACTCAATAACTGGCGGTTATGTATATCGCGGTAACCAGTATCCAAACATGTTTGGAAAATATTTATTTGCAGAATACTGCACGGATAAGATTGGCTACATCAATGATTCCGGCGCTATTGTGTGGTCGAATACATTCAATAATTTGACACCCACCACTTTTGGAGAAGACGTAAACGGTGAGTTATATATTGCAGGTGGAAACACATTATATAAGATAGTTGACACCTCGTTGGCGAAAAATAGTTTCGACAAAGAAACCTTTAGTATTTATCCAAATCCGGCCAATAGTGAAATTTACTTCAAGACCAAAGGGCTACAATTTCCTGCCACAGCTTTGGTTGTTGACACCACTGGAAAGACTGTTTTGCAGCAGGAAATAGCTGAGGGTAGCTCACTATCTATTTCTCAATTGCCTGCAGGACTGTATATCGTAACATTACGAGATCAAGCCGGAACAAACGTTAGTTCAAAATTAACGGTCCAATAAATTTAACTTTCAGACATAAAAAAAGCCACGCAGCATTCTATATTCTGAGTGGCTTTTGTTTTTTTGGAATCTGCTATAATTGGTTTAGCATTTTTGAAATTGCATCCAGCTTCGGTGTCAATATGATTTCGATTCTACGATTTTTGGCTTTACCATCGACACTCGAATTGCTCGCTACAGGAGCATATTCACTTCTTCCGGCTGCTGTCAGATTCTGCTGATTAATTCCTTTGTTTTCTGCCAAAATAGAGACAATTACGGTGGCTCTCTTGGTTGACAGATCCCAATTATCAGCAATTGGCCCGGAACCATTGTACGGATCATCATCGGTGTGTCCTTCGATGAGTACTGCGATATCAGGGTTGGCTGCGAGTACTTTTCCTACTTCTACCACTGCTCTTTTACCTTCAGCTCCAACAGCCCAACTTCCGGAACTAAACAACAGTTTGTTTTCCATGGAGACATAAACTTTTCCGTTCTTTTGCTCTACGGTTAAGCCTCGTCCTTCGAAACTATTGAGTGCTTTAGAAAGCGTTTCCTTCAATTTTTTCATATTGGCATCTTTTGCTGCCATGAGGCCTTCCAGCTCTGCCAATCGCTCCGAACTCTTTTGTAAATCGCTTTTCATTTTGTCGAGACGATTTTGTTCGGCTGTAAGAGCCTTTTCTTTGGCATCTAATTGAGACAAAAGTTCTCTGTTTTTATTCATATTTGCTTGTAAAGCGTCGTTGCTATTTTTTTCTAAAGCAGCATAAGACGCTTGCATCGCTTTGTAGTTGTTATTTGCCGCATTGTAATCTGCTAAATTCTTATCTCGCTCCAGCCTTGTGTCATTTAATTCACTTTTGATAGCATCATAAGCCATTTCAAGATCTGCTTTGGCTTTGATACAGTCTTCTGTTTCGTCCTGGATTCTGCGGTTTTCTTTTTTGAGATCGGCATATTTATTTTCGAGGTCTTGGTAGACCTTCTTAGTCACGCATGAGGACGTGAGTATGAGTAATCCTACTACTAATTTGAGTGTGTGTTTCATAAAAAGAATTTAAATTGGAATTGAATTATTCTTATTAATCTGATTGCTAGCCCTGATGGCAGCGGAAATCCTTTTTATGCTGAACTCTTTTCAGTATCTTATTTGTGTTCCTTAGGTTCAGTATGTTGAGATACGGAAACGAGTTCAGCATAAAAAGATTGGGAGCGCACAGCAGGTTCCCGGCTACTAAAAAAAAGACCGTAAACCTTGCTAATCAATCTCGACCAAGGTCGGACAATGGTCAGAATGTTTTGCCTCAGGTAGTATCAATGCTCTAGTGATACGGTTTGTGAGTGGTTCGCTGACCAAACAATAGTCGATTCGCCATCCTTTGTTTTTACCTCTTGCACCTGCTCGGTAACTCCACCAAGTATAATTGTCTGGTTCTTTATTGAAAAGCCGAAAACTGTCTACAAATCCGCTTTTCATAAACCGATCCAACCAAGCGCGTTCCTC
>CANHBE010000056.1 GCA_947458575.1 Flavobacteriaceae bacterium
GGAATAAAATTTCATTCTTGAACTTGCCATCAACCAGATTCCAATCTTCTTTTAGTCCGATTTGACAGAATCCAAAAGTAGTAAAAAGCGCCAGACTCGCAGCATTATCAGCACTAATATTTGCATACAGTTGATGCAGTTGAAGTTGGTGAAAAGCGAATTGTATAATCAATTCCAATGCCTCTTTGCCATAACCTTTCGAACGATCGTTTTCTTGCTGTATCACAATCCCAACGCCTGCCCTACGATTTTTCGGGTCAAAATCAAAAAGATCAATCAGACCTATAGCCCGAAAGTCATCACTTTGGCAAATGGCTAATCGCAATTGCTTCGCTTCATAAATATCTTGATGTGCATTCTTTAAGTACTGTCGTATCAGGAACCGACTGTATGGCGTCTGTGTTCCGCTTACCTCCCAAACAGACTCATCGTTCTCTATTTTGTAAAGAAATTCGAGATCTTCCGGTTCGAGGGCTCTCAAGTAAATTGACTTTCCTTGTAATGTTAGCATATAATGGAACCTTTAAAGACAAATGTTGCCGGACCCTTGAGACAGACCTCCTCATATACATCATCGTTTTTAGAAAATGACACTTCAAGTGTACCGCCTTCAACCTCGATTTCTACTTGCTGAGAACTCGTCTGTCCATTACGATGCATCGCAATCGCAACTGCAGTAGCACCTGTGCCACAAGACAAAGTTTCATCTTCGACACCACGTTCGTAGGTTCGAATTGCAAATTTATTTGGTCCGATTTGTTGCGCGAAGTTGACATTACTTCCTTCATCACCGTACAACTCGCTATATCTGATTTGACTTCCCAACTTCTTAACATCGATTTGCTTGAGGTCTTCCACTAACGCAATATGGTGCGGAGAACCCGTATTTAAAAAAGTATAATTCGGATGCGTTTCTATAGTTGAAACTGCATTCATTTTCAAAGAGACCATATCATCATCAGTAACCGTGGCCTCATGTAAACCATCGACAGCCAAGAATGAAGTATGATTTTCGACTATTCCCAGCTTTTTGGCAAACGCAACGATACATCTCCCGCCATTGCCGCACATTGAACTTTGATTTCCGTCTGAATTGTAATATACCATTTTGAAATCAGCATGAAAATCGTTCTCCAGTAAAATCAGACCATCTCCTCCAATACCAAAACGGCGATTGCACAAATGCTTCACAAGTTGATGATCATCTTTCGGGAAAAAAAGTTCGCGATTGTCAACCATCACAAAATCATTACCTGTGCCTTCATATTTATAAAATGATATCTCCATATACTTTTCGTAAGAAGCCAAAGGTACAAATTACCAAAACAAAAAGACTACCTATTTTGCGCTTGGATGAAATCCTAAAATACGTTTAAAAGACTCTTAACATTACGTTAAGCCTTGTTAAACGGCAGTTAAACTCTATGCAACATTTGAATTCTTTATTAATTTTACGGACCAAATTCAAAATAAAACAATCTTGTTTCATTAAAAATTTTAAATACCATGAAAAATTTTTCTAGTTTATTTTTAGTATCAGTCTTGAGTGGTGCTACTACGCTCGGAGGCTACAAATTATTGATAGACAATGATGGATTCTTCTCAAAACCAAAGAGTATTGTGACCCTTGCCCAGGAAAACTACAGCAAAAATGTAGGATTGGGTCCGGAAGGTCTCGACTTTACAGTGGCAGCCGACAAAACAATTCACACTGTAGTGCACGTGAAGAACGTTTCCTATCGAACAATCACCAACCCGATGCTTGAGTTTTTTTACGGATATCGTGGCGGTCAACAACAAGAACAAATCGGTACAGGCTCTGGAGTAATTATCTCAGAGGATGGTTATATCGTAACGAATAACCATGTGGTTAAAGACGCTTCCGATATAGAGATTACACTCAATAACAAAAAGACTTACAAAGCCAAACTCATCGGGACCGATTCAAAAATGGATATTGCGCTATTGAAGATCAATGCTGATGAAAAATTACCATATTCCGTTTTTGCAGATTCCGACAACTCCAAAGTGGGTGAATGGGTTTTGGCAGTTGGAAATCCATACAACCTGAATTCGACAGTAACCGCAGGTATCATTTCTGCCAAAGCTCGTAACCTCGATACGACCGGTATTCAGTCTTTTATCCAAACAGATGCGGCGGTGAATCCTGGAAATAGCGGCGGCGCGCTAGTGAATACGAGAGGTGAGCTAATCGGTATCAATACTATGATTTCGTCACAAACGGGTTCTTACGTGGGTTATTCCTTCGCAGTGCCTTCTAACATTGCACGAAAAATCATCGAAGACATCATGGAATTTGGAAATGTACAGCGCGGAATACTCGGCATCGAGGGTGGCGAATTGAACAGTGCGGCTTCCAAAGAACTAGGTATTAAAGAAACACAAGGCTTTTACATCAAAAAGGTAACTAAAAACTCCGGTGCCGAAAAATCAGGATTGCTTAAAGGTGACATCATTGTCAAATTAGACAATCAAGAAATCAATACTTATGCAGAATTATCCGGTTATATTAATACCAAGCGACCAAATGACAAAGTTCAAGTGCAGTATATCAGAGATGGAAAAACTTTTTCTGTCCCTGTAGTACTAACAAAAAATGAATTCTATACCACAGAATTTAAAGGAATTGAATTTGAAAATATAGATGCTGCTGACAAGAAAAAGTACAAGATAGATTCCGGTGTCCGTATCAAAGAAATTAACAATGATAATCTGAAACCATACTACGACGAACTTAAGGGCACTATTATCCTCAGCGTCGACAATGTCAAAGCTTCGGATATCGAAACACTATCGAGAATTATCGAAAAGAAAAATGAAGACCAAAGTGTCAGTTTAGAGATGATCAACAAAATGGGTCAACGAATTAGAATCATTATTTAAATGTAATAGTTGCATTATTATTCACGAAAAACCGCCACAATTTGAGGCGGTTTTTTTGTTTAGATTTTTTTTCCAAAATGCTTTACGAAAACGATTGAAATCAATACTTTTGCACCGATTTGGTTTAGTTTTAAAAACCAATGTTTCTGAATTTAAAAACAACACTAACTATTTTAATTTCACACAATGAGCAACATCAATGTATACGAGAAAGAGGTTTCTTTTCAAGTCGACAGAAGAAGAGCCGGAGTCGAGTTTATTAAGATCATCAATGATTTATGGTACGACAAATCAATAGAAATGGTTTTATTTCGCAATCAACTTATCAATTGCAATGTAAGTGACATTATTAATTTACATGAATACGCGGGTGAATTTGTTGGCAAACCCATTTCCATTTTTGATACTGTAGACATTGCTAAAGAAATCCTTACTCTAGACTTGCCACCTTCTAAGTTAGATATTGGTAAATTGACATACGAATACAATCTGGAGAACAACAAGTACAATAATGCCAGAGCATTCGTCATTGATAAGTTGAAAAATGCCAAGAATACGGCAGATATTCAACCAAAAGATGTTGTGCTTTACGGCTTTGGTCGTATTGGTCGTTTACTCGCTCGGGAGTTGATGGGTAAAATGGGTAAAGGAACGCAATTGCGTTTGAGAGCCATCGTTACACGAGATAAGAATGATGCTGTTTCTTTGGAAAAAAGAGCATCTTTGTTGCGTTATGATTCAATTCACGGGGACTTTCAAGGATCTGTTATTGCTGATGCTGCAAACAATGCTTTGATTATCAATGGCACTACTGTTCATGTCATCACTGCCAACGGTCCGGAAGAAATTGATTACACCAAATATGGTATTGAAGACGCACTAGTCATTGACAATACAGGTGCTTTTACAACACAAGAGGCTTTGGCGCGACACCTAACCTCAAAAGGTGCTCAGAAAGTATTGCTTACTGCTCCGGGTAAAGGCGTTCCAAATATAGTTCATGGTGTAAACCAAAATGACTACAATCCGGATGAAGTGGATATTTTCTCTGCAGCATCTTGTACCACTAATGCCATAACACCTGTACTTAAAGCGTTGGAAGATACACTTGGTGTTGTAAAAGGGCATTTGGAAACCATTCACGCGTATACCAATGATCAGAATTTGGTAGATAACATGCACAATAAATACCGACGCGGACGAGCGGCTGGTCTGAACATGGTTATTACTGAAACCGGAGCGGGAACAGCCGTATCTAAGGCAATTCCGTCATTGACCGGAAAATTGACTTCAAATGCCATTCGTGTTCCTGTGCCAAATGGTTCGTTAGTCGTCCTCAATCTTGAAGTGGGTAAGGAAACGTCTGTGGCAGATATTAATGCGATCATGAAAAAATATGCGCTCGAAGGTGAACTAGTAGAACAGATTAAATATTCCTTAAACAACGAATTGGTTTCCTCGGATATCATCGGAACTTCTGCACCGGCTATATACGACAGTAACGCTACGATCGTTTCCGGTGACGGAAAGAATGTTGTTTTGTATATTTGGTATGACAACGAATATGGTTACAGTCATCAAGTAATTCGACTGGCAAAATATATTGCAAAAGTGCGACGATACAACTACTATTAATAGATGTATAGAAAGTAGTACTAAATAGATCCGCCTTCGATTTGAAGGCGGATTTTTTTTGAAAGTTGGCTGAATTAACTGCACATAGACCAACCCATACATGAACTCTAGAATGATTTTCCTTTAGATTTGAATATAAGGTACAAGAAAAGTCTAAACGTGGGTTGCGTGAGGGATCGCGGCGATATCCTCGCAGCGTAGCAAGAGATAAAGCCAAGAGCCCGACCCGCAGGGTCACGCCCAAAAACTGTATCTACTTTTTCTCTTTTGTCAGATAATATACAGGAATTCCGAGTAACATAATCAGCACACCCCAGCCGCAAGTGCTTGTTTTGCTGTAGAGTAAAGCAATGCTAACAGCAGAGGCTAAAATGATATAAAGTGCCGGTAAGAGCGGATAACCGAAAGCCTTATATGGTCGTTCCGCATCCGGAGATTTCTTTCTAAGGATAAAAATTCCATAAATAGTCAGCACATAGAAGATCAGCACGATAATCATAACAAAGTCGAGTAAATCGCCATACTTTCCGGTGAGGCACAAAGCCGATGCCCAAATGCATTGCGCCCACAACGCCCATGCCGGGACACTTGCCTGATTGAGGTGCGCAGCTTTTTCAAAAAACAAACCATCTTTTGCCATGGTGTAATATACTCGAGCTCCAGCCATAATAAGTCCGTTATTACACGCAAAAGTTGAAATCATAATCATCACTGCGATGATTAATGTCCCTTGATCGCCAAAAATATTTTGTGATGCGACAACTGCAACCCTATCGGATTTGGCAGTTGCAATTTCTTGAATCGGAATCACGGCCAAATACATAAGGTTGGCTAGAATATAAATGAATGTCACAATTAAAGTTCCGAGAAACAAGCTCAGTCCAACATTGCGCTTTGGGTTTTTAATTTCTCCGGCAATAAAAGTTACACCATTCCATGCATCACTCGAGAAGAGAGAGCCAACCATAGCTGCGGCTATTCCTGTTAGCAATGAAACGCCACCAATGGGTGTCCATAATCCGGATTCTGATGAAAATGATTTTGGAGTCCATAGGTCGGTCCAGTTCGAGTTCCAAATTTCGGATTGTGCACCAAGAAGAAATCCAAATATAATGAGTCCAACCAATGATAATATCTTAATCATGGTTAAGACTGTCTGTAAGGTTTTGCTATTTTTGACACCTCGGCTATTGACGTAGGTCAGTAAAACGATCGTGACGATTGAAACAATTTGCGCCGCATGAAGTGTAAAGTCACCGGATTGAAATAAAATATTCTCCTCGCTCATCATCGGAAAAAGGTAGGCTGCAAATTTGGAAAAACCCACGCCAACGGCAGCAATAGTTCCTGTTTGGATTACGGCAAAAAAACTCCAGCCATAAAGAAAGGCAATCAGTTTATTGTAAGACTCTCTAAGATAGACGTATTGTCCACCTGCATTGGGAAACATAGCACTCAACTCACCATAACTTACAGCAGCTATCATTGTGATGATGCCGGAAATAACCCAAATCAAAGTGAGCCAGCCTGCAGAACCGACTTGCCGGGCGATGTCTGAGCTGACAATAAAAATCCCGGATCCAATCATCGAACCAACAACTAACATGGTTGCATCCAACAAACCTAATTCCCTTTTGAACTCCTCTTGATTTTGGTTTTTCATCTTGACAAATCTTTAATTTGATAAATTTTTAGTGAGTCGCTGCTAAAGATATAAAAAGATTAATTAGTGGAATCATACGTCTTACAATCGCCGATAAAAAATTTGGTTTCCGTATCTAAAAAAAGAGACCCAACTAAGCTAGTCAGGTCTCCGGAATTAAATTAAAACCACAAAACTAAATATCGATTAGGCACCAAATCTAATATAATTGCTTATAGATGTTTTTGGTATACACCGCCCCATTACATTCTAATTTTACCACATAATAGCCCCGACGTAATCCGGAAAGATCAGTAGAACGGGCTCTAATTCTTCCGCTCAAATTATATACTTTAATACTGAAATTTTGACTTGGTAAATTGGTAATTACCAGAGTACTGTTGTTCACAAATAGAATTTCAACTGCCAAAGTTGGTGAGGATACGATCGGACTGGTTACAACTGGATTGCTCAAAACAGGATCCGGTCCAACAGGATTACCAGAAGAACCACCGGTTACCACAACTGTTTGATTTAGGTTGTTGAAGCCTTTTGTCGCGTCCCAAGTACCCGTATTGGCGCAGCGGATGGAATACATCGCATTGCTAAGCAGCGGGTCAGGTAAATTCAGGTATAATTGATAATTGCCCGCCGGTACGCTTCCTGTGACATCTTTTGTTAACTGAATTGCAGTCCCTTTTTTCCATGTTCGAATGTCATTGCTGATTTCAACCGAATACTCAACATTAGTCGTTGTATTCTTCAAAACAAGAAAGGCTTTTCTGGCGCGATACACATTGGCATAACCTGAGTTCGTTAAGTTTAATGTAAGAACATTATTAGCAAATGAAGAATTCGTCAACTCAAACCGGTAACCCAAGCGACGCTCCATCTCAGCGAAGCAACCGTTTGAAGTCCAATTGGTGATATTAGCAGTCAAATAATCTCTATTGATTAAACTCCAATTGTATTTATTCATTTCCAACACAGCATTGCTACAGTTCGTTCGAGGCGCATTGATCATATTGGTTTCTCCGGTCATCGGCAAAATATCGGTTTGAGTAGTCAAATAAGTACTTTCGGTGTTTGATGGAGCACTAGTAGAACTATTGACAGAAAAAGTACCTGAATCACCCCATGTTCCGAGAAAAGAGTCATTGTAGAATCCAACGCGACTATGCCCGTTAGGATAAAACCTTTGTTTGTACTGTAGATATCGGACTTGCACTGGTATTTCTGCTGGAGTGCTATTGAGCATTGCGTCTAAAATCTCTTTGCGGTTGGCCCATTGTGTCGCGGTGTACGAGTTATAATCTTCATTGCCGTAATCAGCGCCTTGGCTAGTGTAGTAGGTTTCGCCCCACGCTCCGATCCATCCATATTGGTAACTGGCAATAACATCTCTATTGGCTTGAATGACTGGTGCAACTTGTTGGATGTGGGCAAGCGTTTGCGCCTTGGTTGCATCTAATACGGCAGCCGATTCACTGTTAGAATACGCGAAACGAATCATAACTTTCATTCCTGCATTTCTAATCGTATTAAAATCAGTTTGCATATTCGCCAAGAAAGTACTTGAAATGGGCGAAGCAACAAATTGCTGCAAATAAAACATTCGAAGAATAACGGTGTGATTCTGCGCTCGATAAGAATTGAGTGTACTAGAACTTAGAAACGAGTATGTCGTTGAAGACGAACCGCTCGAAGAATAACGATAGAATCCTCTTTCAGGATTTGGAAAACTCTCTGTACTAGCAGTATAGCTAACATTTTGTCCGTGTGCTGCTACCGTCAAGAGTAGCATAAGTAATAAATTTTTCATAATAGTAGGTTAAGGTTTTCATACTTCTTTAATTTTTTTAGGGAGAAGCATTACTATCATTTGGGGACAATAATAACACAGCACAAATTAATGGTATTAAAAAAATATTTGAAAGAAAAAATCGATGAAGCGTTTAATATTTTCGATTAACTACAAACAATTTTCTTTTTTGTATGAATAATTGTACAATATTGCAGTTTGTCGATAGTGCAGTTTGTCTATACTTTCGAACGAGATAAAGTTGATATTTGGCAAAAAAAATCCCCGACGGACATCGGGGATTGTAATATGAATTGAAGTAACTTCTTTATGCTTTTCCTGCTGCCGCAATCAAATTCAGTGCAGAACCGGCTACAAACCAACCTATTTGACTGTCATTGTACGTATGATTGGCAAGAATAATATCTTTTGTACCATCATCATGCACAAATTCTAAAGTGAGCGGTTTCCCAGGAGCAAAATCAACCAAATCAATAAAATTAATGGTGTCATTTTCCTGAATCTTATCGTAATCTGCTTCGTTTGCAAAAGTCAAAGCCAACATACCTTGCTTCTTCAAATTGGTCTCGTGGATACGAGCAAATGATTTTACAAGTACTGCCTTTACACCTAAGAATCTAGGCTCCATGGCAGCGTGCTCTCGAGATGAACCTTCACCATAATTGTGATCTCCGACAACAATTGTAGGCACTCCAGCTGCTTTATATGCTCTTTGAACTGCAGGAACGGTATCGTACGACCCCGTCAACTGATTCTTAACTGAATTTGCTTTTTGATTAAAGGCGTTTTCTGCTCCAATCAACATGTTATTAGAAATATTGTCCAAATGACCGCGGTAACGTAACCATGGTCCAGCCATCGAAATATGATCTGTTGTACATTTTCCAAAGGCCTTGATCAATAGCTTTGCGCCGCTGATATTCTTTTTGTCCCAAGCAGGGAAAGGAGCAAGCAATTGCAAACGATCTGAGGTGTCCGATACTACTACTTGAACAGCGCTTCCATCTTCAGCAGGTGCCTGATAACCCGGATCTTCAACATCAAAACCTTTTGAAGGCAATTCATCACCTTTTGGCGGATTGAGCTTAACCTGTTCTCCGCTATCACTCAACAAAGTGTCAGTAATCGGATTAAAATCTAAACGTCCGGAAATCGCCAATGCAGCAACCATCTCAGGTGAGGTTACAAATGCATGCGTATTCGGATTACCATCCGCTCTTTTAGAAAAGTTTCTGTTAAAAGAATGCACGATTGTATTCTTCTCTTGCTTTTCAGCACCGGCGCGATCCCACTGACCAATGCATGGTCCGCAAGCATTCGTAAAAACCTTAGTTCCCATCTTTTCGAATGTATCAATAATACCGTCGCGCTCTATGGTGTAACGAATCTGCTCTGAACCCGGATTGATGCCAAACTCTGCTTTGGGGGTTATGCCGTGAGCCACTGCCTGCTCAACAATTGATGCAGCACGAGACATGTCCTCGTATGAAGAATTGGTACAAGAACCTATCAAACCCCACTCTACCTTAATAGGCCAACCGTTTGCATCTGCCTCTGCTTTCATTTGAGAAACC
The DNA here is from genome assembly GCA_947458575.1 of Flavobacteriaceae bacterium. Lineage (GTDB taxonomy): Bacteria > Bacteroidota > Bacteroidia > Flavobacteriales > Flavobacteriaceae > Flavobacterium. Next base: position 9,578 of record CANHBE010000056.1, read on the forward strand.
GGAGTTCCGCGATCTGGTGTGAAAGGACCATTGATGTGAGGCTCCAACTCCGATAAATTAATTTCAATCAGTTGATCAAAATACTGCTCCGGATTAGCATATACCTCTGGATCTCCTGTAAGATAACTAGCAACTTTGTCAGCAGCCTCAACCACGTCTTGACGACCGGTAGCAGATAAATATCTTCTCATAGAATCATCATAACCAAAAGTCGATGTGGTAGCGCCAATCTCTGCTCCCATATTACATATCGTACCCTTTCCTGTGCAAGACATGCTGATTGCACCATCGCCAAAATACTCAACCACAGCACCAGTACCGCCTTTCACCGTCAGGATATCTGCCACTTTAAGAATTACGTCTTTGGGTGAAGTCCAACCATTAAGTCTACCGGTCAATTTCACACCGATCAACTTTGGAAACTTCAACTCCCAAGACATTCCGGACATCACATCTACCGCATCCGCTCCTCCAACACCGATTGCAAGCATCCCAAGACCACCGGCATTCACAGTATGTGAATCCGTTCCAATCATCATCCCACCCGGAAAGGCATAATTCTCCAATACAATCTGATGAATAATACCGGAACCCGGCTTCCAGAAACCAATGCCGTACTTATTTGACACAGAAGACAAAAAGTCAAATACTTCTTTCGACTGATTATTCGCAACCGCCAAGTCTGCTGAAGCACCAACTTTGGCTTGAATCAAGTGATCACAATGCACAGTCGTTGGAACAGCTACTTTATTTTTCCCGGCATGCATAAACTGAAGTAAGGCCATTTGGGCAGTCGCATCCTGACAGGCAACGCGATCCGGCGCAAAATCCACATAGTCTTTTCCTCTGGAAAAAGCTTGAGTAGGCATTCCCTCCCATAAATGTGTATATAGAATCTTTTCAGTCAATGTAAGCGGACGCCCCACAACCTCGCGAGCCTTATCAACTCGTGAACTCATATTGGCGTATACTTTCTTAATCATTTCAATATCAAAAGCCATAATTATTGGTTTTTTAGTTTAACTGCGTTCTGTTTGGCCACTTGGCCTAGTTTGCTGCGCAAAATTACGAAATCGTTATACTAGTAAAAAGTTTTTAATCAAAAAGGTATCTTGTCTGCTACTTTTTACCAAAATGTAGATTTGAAGAAGAATTTATCAGAAAAACAAAAAAAAATAGATGCAAAATTGCCAATACCTAAAAATTTCTTCCCTTGTCTATCAGCGGTTTCTCAAAAAAGTGGTAGAATAAAAAGCTGACAAAGCAGGCCACACCCAAATAAAGCAGTGAAACAAGAAAATAGACAGAAAATTTCAATGTTGATATGTTGAATAGATGCTCTGCAATTACCATCAAAACAGAATAATGAATCAAAAATAAAGAATACGAAATTCGCCTGCCAACCGAGGCAAACAAAGCGACAAATCCTGTTGCATGAAGCTGAGAGAATAAAGGCAACAACAGTGCACTCGCAAGAGAGGTTAAGGGTAAATACAAAACGTCCCAAAAAAAAGTTTGAGCCTCAATATGCCAACCGAAATAACCAACCCCAACAAAAAGAAAGAAAAACAACATCAAGGCATAACCCGCAAACCAATACTTTATGCGGCCCCACCAGAGATTCCTGTGGAAACATATCCAAGAAAACAGTACGCCAATAAAAAAAGAATCCAATCGATAGATGACTACTGACTTTAGTTGTTGATCCCAAGTCTGCAAAGTGGTATTTGGTGATAATGTGTAGAATCTGATTCGCAAACAAAAGGACAGCAGCATAAAAAAAATAGTAATCATCAAAAACATCATGCTATGCCTCTTCGGAGAAAATATGGCAACCATAATTGCCAAACTAAGTATCAATGCTATACTAGCAAAAAAACCAACTGTTATCGGCCAACTTTCGGGGAAAAAAGAAGGAATCGGTGTCGAAAAATTTTGCAAAAACAACCAGTATTTCCAACTGTCGGTAACTGGAAATCCAACACACAACGCCACCACGAAGACTATCGTGAGGAACAAATAATATAGTGGTAGAACGCGCCAAGTCCGACTTTTGAGATAAGACAAGACGATAGTACCTTTCCGTTCTGTTGTGCCCACTAACCTATTTAGCATGTTCATACCTAACAAATAACCACTAAGCACAAGCAAAATTTCAATTCCCAAAAAACCGAAGACCGACGCCATTTGAGCGACTATTGCAGGTGAACTCGAACTGAACAAATAAAAATGAGACATAACCACAAGAACAACAGCCGCGAAGCGAAGCAGGTTCAGCCCGAAGATATTATTATTGACTACGGTTAGATGCGTTTTCACTAAATTCCCTACTTTTGATTAAATGACTGCTCATGAAGTTCTCGTCAAAGTTATATAAAATTACCACTGCTTTTGTGCTGATCTCTACCCTAGCAACGGCATTTTGGTATTATCAACTCCCAAATCGGCATAAGGCAATTATCAAGACTTATCTGCTACAGCA
>CANHBE010000057.1 GCA_947458575.1 Flavobacteriaceae bacterium
CCATTTTCAGATACAGAATACCTTTTGGATCTTCCTTTATCGATTCGGTTGCACCCATGACAAAATTCTCGTACGACAATTCAAATGGCACATCAGCGAAGTCACCTGTAATTGAAAATTCATTATTAGCAACCGGAGAGAGCAAAATAGGCTTTTCAAAAACCCGCCTTTTCATTTCGCCTTTGTATTCACCGTCAACAAAAAGTGTAAGGAACGTACGATCTGAATAAACTTGATCTTCAGTTGCTCCTTCTCGTATGGGCATCATTCCTTCATAACTGATGTAACGGGTTATGGCTGCACCGATAATGATAAAAATGAAAGACAAATGGAGTAATAAGGTTGCCCATTTTTCTTTCTTGAGCAGTTGATATCTTTTAATATTTCCAAAGAAATTGATGAGAAAAAGCAAATGAATGGCTTCAAACCACTTCGCATTGTAAATCAAAATTCTAGCGGTATCGGTGTTGTATTCACTTTCGATAAATGTTCCTATCGCCATTGCAACTGCGTACGAAAGAAACAAAAACGCCATGAGTCGCGTAGAGAACAAGAACGATAGTATCTTCTTTTCCATTAGAGTGGAATTTTTTATTTAAAAACTCCGGCAAAAGTAGGTAAAAAGGTTGACTGTTAAATCATCGTGGCGATGCATTTATATCATAATTAAGAAATGTTCATTCGTAATCAAATTGTTGTGAAAAAGCGCATGCCAACCCGATTGTTGATTGCACTTGATTAATTTTTCAATACTTTTGCCCCATGATAGCAGTCAGCATTATTGGTTCAGGCAATGTGGCGTTCCACCTTATTTCTGCGTTGAAAAAATTAGAAGATATTCAGCTTGTTCAGATTTGCGCACGAAATAGCAAGAATATTGAGAAACTCGTTGATTTAAAACAGATTGTTTGTAGTCCCACTGACCTTAAACCGGTGGATATATGCCTTATTGCAATTGCGGATGATGCTATTGAAAGCGTGTCTAAACTCATTCCTTTCGAAAATAGAATTGTGGCTCACACATCAGGAACACTTCCCATGACAGCTTTGTCGACAAAGAATCGTCGGGCGGTTTTTTATCCATTACAGACTTTTTCATTATCAAAACCAGTAGATTTTAGAACAATTCCCATTTGTCTTGAGAGCGAATTTTCCGAGGATTTTGAAACGATTGAAAAATTAGCTAACACTATCTCAAATGTTACGTACTCAATCAACAGTAAACAGAGAAAAGCGCTGCATGTCGCTGCTGTTTTTGTCAATAATTTTGTAAACCAGCTATATCAAATTGGTTATGAAATTTGTGAAGAAAATAACATGTCTTTCGAAATCTTGAAACCTTTAATTATCGAGACAGCGGATAAAATCAAAACAATGAATCCCTCCGCAGCACAAACTGGACCAGCGAAAAGAAATGATAGTAAGACCATTGCTGCACATATAGATTTTTTAGAAGACAAGAAAAGACAAGCGATATACACATTAATGACTCAAACAATACAATCATATGAATAAGAACTATAAAGAAATAATGAATCACATTACCACTTTCATTTTTGATGTAGACGGTGTGTTGACGGACAATTCTGTGCATATTACACCAACCGGTGACATGCTGCGAATCATGAATATTCGCGATGGTTTTGCTATGAAAGCTGCAATCGAAAGTGGCTACAAAGTTTGCATCATTTCCGGTGGAAGCAATGAAGGCGTGCGCATTAGGTTAAAAAACCTTGGAATTACAGACATACATCTGGGCACTCCCGATAAGGTCGAGACATTTGAAAATTATAAAAAGCTACATTCGATTAAATCTGAAGAAGTATTGTATATGGGCGATGACATTCCGGATTATCATGTGATGCAATTAGTAGGTTTGCCAACTTGCCCGCAGGATGCTAGTCCAGAAATCAAAAAAATATCAAAATATATTTCACACAAAAACGGCGGAAGAGGCGCTGTAAGAGAGGTTATTGAACAAGTGATGAAATTACAAGGCAAATGGCATTTGTATTATAACGGAAAACACGATTGATCAAATTAAGAATTAGGTTATATAAATATGATGTCATTTTTTAAGTTAATCCGCTACCCCAACCTAATCATGATTGCATTGATGCAATTGATTTTTCGATATGGCTTTTTGAAATGGCAAGATGTTCCGCTCGCTTTAGCTGACTGGCAGTATTTTTTACTTGTCTTTGCAACGGTTTGTATTGCCGCAGGTGGCTATGTAATTAATGATATTTTTGACCAAGGTACCGATTTTGTCAATAAACCTTCGAAAGCCATCATTGGACACAAAATCACTGAGTCGATGGGTTACAATATTTATGTTGGATTAACCATCATTGGTGTTTGTATTGGTTTTTATTTATCAAATGTCATCTTGCGACCAAGTTTCGCTACAATTTTTATTTTGATTGCGTCCATCCTGTACATCTATGCTACGAGCCTTAAACAAATGCTGATCGTTGGAAATGTTGTTGTTGCATTATTACTTTCATTTAGTGTGCTTATCATAGGAGTTTTTGATTTATACCCCGCAACTTACGAAGGTAACCAAAGGCAAATGGGTGTACTTTTTTCTATTCTGTTGGACTATGCCATCTTCTCATTCATTATTAATTTTATCAGAGAATTAGTAAAGGATTTAGAAGATGTTAATGGAGATTATAATCAAGGCATGAATACTTTGCCAATAGTGTTAGGCGTAAAAAGAACAACTCATGTGGTTTTGGGATTGAGTATAATCCCGTTAGGTATCTTGCTGTACTATATTAATGAATACTTTGTCATTAGTAATCTTTTTTTGGCAACAATCTATTGCCTATTGACCTTGGTTGGTCCACTACTCTATTTTTCGATAAAATGTTACAGTGCAAAAACTAAAAAGGACTTTCATCATTTGAGCTTCATTTTGAAAATTGTGCTTTTTTTCGGAATTGTATCGATTGCTGTAATTGCTTACAATATTAAGAATCATGCTTAAAAAAAAACTGTCAAAATATAGGATAATACTAGCGTCAGGATCTCCGAGAAGACAACAGTTTTTTAAAGATCTTGACTTGAATTTTGAAATCCGAATCAAGGAAGTTGAAGAAGTGTATCCAAATCATCTGGTTGCGCAAGAAATTACAGATTACTTAGCTATTCTAAAAAGTAAAGCCTTCGAACACGAATTGACAGACAATGAAATCCTCATAACCAGTGACACTATTGTTTGGCATCAAAACAAAGCATTGGGAAAACCTATTGATTTTGATGATGCCTTTCAAATGTTACAAAAATTATCTGATAATACCCATGAAGTGATTACGTCAGTTTGCATCCGCTATAAAGGAAAGACCACTGTAATATCAGAAACCACGAAGGTTAGTTTTCGTTCATTATCAGCTGAAGAGATTACTTATTACATCGAAAAATATAAACCATTTGACAAAGCAGGAAGCTACGGCATTCAAGAATGGTTAGGTTATGTTGGGGTTTCCAAAATAGAGGGCTCATACCCAAATGTTATGGGTTTGCCGGTAGATAAAGTTTATCAATTTCTTAATCAACTGTAGTTTCTAACCAGTTTTGTAGTTTGTTTGAAGGGCTGCTATCACTTTGTAATATTGTAATCTTTTTCTTTAAATTTTAAAAAAATAATGTATTTTATCTGGTTTTTTTATCACTTTGACGGATTTTTTAAATTAAACCAATTACTTTTACATGAGATTTGTATTACTATGGACCACAAATAATACTGCCATGAGAAGAGCACTATCAATCATCGTGATGTTATTTTTTATCATTCATTGTAGCCTTGCACAACAAAGTAAGAAGAAAGATGATGTTCCACCTTTAGTAGATCCGGTAACGAACTGTCAGCTGCGCTATTACTATTTTCCCAATATTGAGGCGTATTTCGATGCCCACAAAAACATTTACTATTACAAAGAGGACTCCGAATGGATTACAGCTGATGAAATTCCGGATGGATACCGCGGATACTCACTCTACAATGGGGTTTACGTTTATATTACGGACTATGATGATGATCTGATTACTCAGTTTATCAATATTCATAAGAAAAAGTATCCGTACACCAAAAAAGGCAATAGAGATATCTTTACTAAGGCAGATAAATAGCGCGCTTACGATCCTTACAGCACAATATGTTAAAGTCTATTCAAATTGAGGCCGACCAGACGTATTATTCCTATTTTTGGAGCTCTTGCAAATCTCAATACTATATGCAAAAGCTTCTTTCTGTTTTGTTTCTTCTTATTCTATTATCTGCCCATTTGACTTACGCGCAGAGACCTGATAAGCCTACCGCAGTAAATATTTATCACCAAATTCAAAAACTTAATTTTTTAGGATCTGTACTTTATGTGGCTGCGCATCCAGATGATGAAAACACACGCCTTATTTCTTACTTTGCAAATGAATATAAAGCAAGAACAGCTTATGTTTCGCTTACTCGAGGCGATGGTGGCCAAAACCTAATTGGACCAGAACTGCGTGAACTATTGGGCGCTATTAGAACTCAAGAATTAATCGAAGCAAGAAAAATTGATGGTGGCGAACAGTTCTTCACGCGGGCCAACGATTTCGGATACTCAAAAAATCCTGATGAAACTCTTCAAATTTGGAACAAAAAAGACGTATTGAGTGACCTTATATATGTCATAAGAAAATTTAAGCCCGATATCATTGTTAATCGATTTGATGCTCGATCACCGGGGACAACCCATGGCCATCATACGGCGTCTGCTATGCTGAGTTTGGAAGCCTTCGATCTCACTGCAGATCCAAATGTCGATACAGACCAACTAACTTTAGTGAATCCATGGCAACCCAAGCGAATCTTTTTCAATACTTCATGGTGGTTTTATGGAAGTCGGGAGAAATTTGAAAAAGCAGACAAATCAAACCTCACGCAACTTAAAACTGGAGTGTATTACGCCGCTGTTGGAAAGTCTAACCAAGAAATCGCGGCTTTGAGTCGAAGCAAACACGAATCCCAAGGTTTCGGAAGCACTGGAACAAGAGGCGAGGAAACCGAGTATTTAGAATTCTTAAAAGGCGAACCCAACGACAATCCGGGGAATATTTTTAACGGTATAGGCACCAGTTGGAATCGAGTTACAAACGGAAAAGCAATTGGTGAGATCCTTAAAAATGTTGAAAACAACTTCAATTTCAAAAATCCTGCTGCAAGTATACCTGAACTTGTAAAGGCATACTCGCTGATTCAGAAACTCGAGGACGGTCATTGGAAAAGTATCAAAACGGAAGAAATCAAAAAAATCATCGCTGGTTGCGCAGGATTGTATTTAGAGGCTGTGTCAAATGTTCCAGAAGCTACGAAAAATAGTACTTTAAAGATGAAACTCGAAGCCATTAATCGTTCTACTATTCCGATGCGTTTGGAAAGTATTACAAATTTGCTGACAAACTCTGTTGATGCTAAAGACATTGCGCTCAATAATAACATTTTGCAAAATTTCGAAATTGAATTCAATATTCCGGATCAAACAGCCTATACTGAACCTTATTGGCTAAAGGAACCCGGAAGTATTGGTATGTATCACGTGAAGGACCAAGTAAACATTGGGAGACCCGACCTGATTAGAGAAATAGTACTTCGGTTCAATGTCGTTATTGAAGGCATTCGAATTCCATTTGATAGGGAAGTCATTTACAAATACAATGATGATGTTAAAGGAGAAGTATATCGTCCGTTGGAAGTTGTTCCCGATGTTACAACTTCTATTGTCAATAAGGTCGTTATCTTCAATAGCAATAATTCAAAAAATATAACGGTAAAGGTAAAGTCGGGAAAAGACAAAGTAAATGGTATCCTCCAACTTGAGTTAGCGGAGGGTTGGAAAGTATCGCCTCAGTCATACAATTTTCAATTAGACAAAAAGGGAGAAGAAAAGACGTACACGTTTAAAGTTATACCTTCCAATAATGACTCTGAAGTACGAGCTACAGCGGTCGCAATAGTTGATTCGAAAAAATATGACAAAGAGCAATTTACAATCAATTATGACCATATATGCAAACTACAAATTCTTAAAGAAGCAAACTGCAAATTGATCAAATCAAGTATAAAAATTGGACAGGAAAAAATAGCTTACATCATGGGAGCAGGAGACGAAGTTCCTCAATATCTATCTCAAATGGGCTATTCCGTGACAATACTAGATCCGGTGGAAATCTCTCGAGAAAAACTTCAAAACTTTGATGTTGTAATAACAGGGATTCGAGCCTATAACACGATTCAATCACTTGCTTTTAAACAGAATATTCTCTTTGATTTTGTAAAAGAAGGACACAATATGATTGTACAGTATAATACGCTGGATGATTTAGTCACTCCAAATATTGCACCTTACACTATAAAAATTTCACGAGATCGCGTAACAGATGAAAATGCTGCTGTTTCTTTCCTGGAGCCACATCATAAGGTATTGACAACACCAAACTTGATTACTGAGAAAGATTTTATTGGCTGGAAACAAGAGCAAGGACTATACTATCCGAACGAATGGGATCCTGCTTTTTCGCCAATTATTGCCTCAAATGATAAAGGAGAAAATCCGAAAAAAGGCGCAATATTAGTAGCCAGATACGGAAAGGGTAATTATGTATATACGGGATTGAGTTTCTTTCGAGAGTTACCGGAAGGCGTTTTAGGTGCTTACCGACTGATCGCAAACATGATTTCATTACCAAAAAATTAATATGATGGAAGATGAAAAAATATCAACCTGGAAAAAAAGCTATTCTTGGGTTCTAATTGCCAACTTGCTGTATATACTTGTGTTTTGCTTTTTGATGATAATATACGCTTGATATGCAACAGTTAGATTGGATTGTACTTTGTGTAACATTACTCTTTATTGTCATTTACGGCGTATGGAGAACTAAAGGGAGCGAAAACGTTGAAGATTACATTTTGGGCAATAATCAAACGCCATGGTATGTAGTCGGATTATCAGTAATGGCTACACAAGCCAGTGCCATAACATTTTTATCAACTCCCGGACAAGCCTACCATGACGGGATGGGTTTTGTACAGTTCTACTTCGGTTTGCCAATAGCAATGGTTGTTATTTGTGTTACTTTTATTCCTATCTACCACAGACTAAGAGTATTTACAGCATACGAGTATCTAGAACAACGTTTTGATTTAAAAACAAGATCGCTGGCAGCGATGCTATTTTTGATTCAACGTGGACTTGGAACAGGATTGACCATATACGCACCGGCTATCATACTATCGGCTCTGTTGGGTTGGAATCTCACTTTGATGAATATTGTAATTGGTGTCCTCGTTATTGTTTATACGTTCGTAGGAGGAACCAAAGCGGTCAACGTCACGCAAAAGCAGCAAATGTTTATCATCATGAGTGGTATGTTTATCACATTCTTTCTCATTCTTCACTTGCTGCCCAACGATATGACGCTCAGCAATGCGCTGCATATTGCCGGTGCTAATGATAAAATGAATATTGTCGATTTTTCATTAGATCCGGAAACACGTTATACTTTTTGGAGCGGAATAACAGGCGGTTTTTTTCTTGCACTTTCCTACTTTGGCACAGATCAATCTCAAGTTGGAAGGTATTTGTCTGGTAAGTCAATTAGAGAGAGTCAGATGGGACTAATTATGAACGGTTTTCTAAAAGTACCCATGCAGTTCTTTATTTTGCTCATTGGTGTTATGGTTTTTGTTTTCTTTCAGTTTAATCCGGTTCCACTCAATTTTAATCCAAATAACAAAATTTTAGTTGAGAAATCCCAATACAAAGATGAGTACAAGGCCTTAGAACACAAGTTAGCGAAGTTGTCCGAAGAGAAAAAAGAAATTAATTTAATCTATATCGACCACCTTAACCAAAACTACGATAACCCAATCTTGAGAAAGGAATTGGTAGCAATTTCCAACAAAGAAACTGATTTGCGTGAAGAAGCGCGTGAAGTTATTGCCAAAGCCGATCCCAAGTCGGAGACTAATGACAAGGACTATGTTTTCATACATTTCATACTTCATTATCTCCCGAAAGGGTTGATTGGTTTGCTACTAGCCGTTATATTGTCGGCGGCGATGTCCTCAACAGCCTCAGGATTAAATGCCCTCGCCTCCACTACTGCAATAGATATTTACAAAAGAAATGTGAAAGGCGAGAAATCAGACAAACATTTCGTAAACGCCAGTCAATTTTTTACCCTTTTATGGGGTATAATTGCGATTCTGTTTGCATGCGTCGGAACGCTATTTGAAAATTTGATTCAGTTGGTAAATATCGTGGGGTCAATTTTCTACGGAACAGTTCTAGGAATATTTTTGGTCGGATTTTATGTCAAATTCGTCAAAGGTCAAGCAATATTCATCGGCGCGGTAATTAGTCAATTAACCATTTTCTGTATCTACTACCTCGAAGTGGTCAGTTTCCTCTGGTTGAATTTTATCGGAGCTATGCTAACTATCATGTTATCATCTACTATTCAGTTTATCTTAAATTCTAAATCTAGCGTTTCCGAATAAAAAAACGTCTCAAAATTGAGACGTTTTCTGTATTTCTATGACGTAGACATTATTTTTTGCTCCACTCAGCAATACTATCACTGTTCATCTTCACATAGTCATCGTTCCCGGCAGTTTTCGCAGCTTCCAATGAAATTTTGGCTGTTTCAATTGCACCTTTTTTATCACCTAACTTAGCCTGGATTAGTGATTTAGCTCTGCTGTACCAATAAGGCTTATCTTTGTTGAGTTCTAGAGCCTTGTTTATATATACCAAAGCTTTGTTTAGATCACCGTCAGACTGATAAAAATATTGAGCTGATGAAAAATAATCACCTGCTGTTGGTCCAGCTAAAACTTTTTCAATACTAGCCATTGCCGTTTTTTGTGTTGGTACCTCAAATTTCACAGCCACATAGGTCTTTTCCCATGATAATTCTAGATGAGCATAATTATTGTCTAGATTGTTGATACCAATAGTGAATGATTCTACCGGCGTTGCTAAAAGTTTAACATCAACGTTAGTGCGTAACGCCACGTTTTTCTCGTTCCAATTTTCAGGAGTTCCCCAGTTTTCAGTATCAGTGTAGAAAACAATTTCCCACATGTCAACTTTCGGTGTTGCAAATATCGCATACTTTCCTTTTTTCAATGTTTGGCCATTAATCACTACATCATCTGAAAATGTTATCATTGAATTTTGATTTGCACCGGTTCTCCATAGTTTTCCGTATGGAACTAAGTCTCCAAATACTCTCCTTCCCTTCATACTAGGTCTCGAGTACTCAATCGTTACGTCTGTTAAACCAACCTTTTGTTCTAGGGTGCATTTTGGACTTGGAGCGGGGGTTTTGACTTGTGCACCAATTTGATTGGACATTGTAATAAACAGCATTGCTAAAATAATTTTCTTCATATCGTTTAATTTTTATGTTTTTTCAAAAGTAGCAAATAAGGATAGTATTACTGTTAATTAATACATAATTTACATTTTAAGTTGTTTAATTTTTGTCTACTTTTGTTAAACAATTTTGACAAAGAAAAAGAATGAAAATTTATACGAAGCAGTGTATTCAGAATCTCCCAATTACAATTGAACAAGCTTGGGATTTCTTCTCAGATCCTAAAAACCTTAAGACAATAACACCTGATTACATGGGTTTCATTATCGAATCCGGTGCCGACAGACCCATGTTTCCGGGACAGATTATCCAATATATAGTGACCCCAGTGATGGGAATAAAAACCAAATGGGTAACCGAAATCACGCATGTTGAGCACATGAAATATTTTGTTGATGAACAACGCTTTGGCCCCTACTCGCTTTGGCATCACAAACATTTTCTAAAAGAAATACCGGGAGGCGTTGCTATGGAAGATATCATCGACTACAAAATACCTTTGGGAATATTAGGTCAAATGGTTCATCCATTCATTGTCAAACCCAAGCTAGATGAAATTTTTGAATATAGAAGAAAAAAACTTATTGAACTTTTTGGTGAATTTAAATAAATGAAAAAAAATATTCTACTCATAGGAGGTTCCTATGGCATTGGCTTGGCCATCGCAAAACAATTGCAAAACGACCACAATTTGATTATCGCCTCGCGCAGCGCTGAAGGTTTAGAATCACTGCATGTAACACATATTCCTTTCGATGCAGAATCCGATATCCTAGACAGATCAAAATTACCAGATGTGATTGATGGTTTGGTATATTGTCCTGGAAGTATCAACTTGCGCCCATTCAAGGGGTTGAAAATCGAAACTTTTGAAAGCGATTTGAAAATCAACTACATTGATATGGTAAAAGTGATTCAAACCGTCTTGCCGCAATTAAGTGCCTCAACTCAATCAAGCATTGTCCTTTTTAGCACTGTGGCCGCTTCGATGGGTATGCCTTTTCACACTAGTGTTTCGGGAGCAAAAGCAGCAGTTGAAGGCTTTGCAAAAGCTTTGGCAGCAGAACACGCACCAAAAATGAGAGTCAATGTTATTGCGCCATCATTGACGGATACGCCATTAGCAGATAAGTTTCTAAACACAGAACTGAAGCAAGAAAAGTCAGCTGAAAGACATCCACTCAAACGCTTCGGAAAACCCGAAGACATTGCAGAAGCCGCTTGCTTTTTGCTGAGCGACAAATCGTCTTGGATGAGCGGACAAATCATGCACGTAGACGGAGGAATGTCGACACTGCTAGTCAGTTAACTATTGCTTACAAAGAATAATTATGAATCTATTTTGGTTTCGGCGTGATTTAAGAATTGAAGATAACAGAGCTTTTTTTGAAGCCTTACATTCCGGACAGCAGGTACTTCCAATATTTATATTCGATAGCGAAATTCTCGGTCAATTGGAAAACGATGATTCACGCGTCTCCTTTATTCATCAGCTATTATCCGACATTAATAATACACTGAATACAGTAGGCAGTTCTCTGGCTGTTTTTCATGGAAAGCCAAAAGATGTCATTGAAAAACTTATTTCCGATAATCAAATTCAAGCATTATACGCCAATCGAGATTACGAGCCTTACGCACGAAAAAGAGACAAAGAAGTTTATGATTTGCTTCAATCTAAAGATATAACATTCAAAAGTTTCAAAGATCAAGTTATATTCGAGAAGAATGAAGTTACTAAAGATGACGGACTGCCTTATGTTGTATATACGCCTTACGCGCGAAAATGGAAAGAAACATTAAGAAAAAGTACCATTCAGTCTTTTGATACACAACTGCAACCCGGGCAAATTGCAAAACATAAATATCCATTCTTATCGCTAACTGACATCGGATTTTTGCCTTCCAAAATTTCGGTATCACCCTACAAAGCGTCTGCTGATTTGATTCAAAATTATGAAGCTACACGAAATTTTCCTGCACTCGCTAGTACTTCATTGCTGGGTCCACATTTGCGATTCGGATCGGTAAGCATCAGAAAAATTCTAAAGCAGGCACTACAAACCAAAAATGAAACATTCCTAAATGAACTTATCTGGAGGGAATTTTTCATGCAAATTCTATGGCATTACCCAAATACAACTCATGATTCCTTCCGTCAAAAATATGACCAGATCCAATGGAATAATGATGAGAATGATTTCCGAAAATGGTGCGAAGGAAAAACCGGTTATCCTTTTGTCGATGCAGGAATGAGAGAATTAAATGCCACCGGCAACATGCATAACCGCGTGAGAATGATTGTTGCCAGTTTTCTTTGCAAACATTTACTCATTGACTGGCGTTGGGGTGAATCTTATTTCGCTCAAAAACTTCTCGACTACGAAAAAGCCAGCAACGTTGGGAACTGGCAATGGGCAGCCGGATCTGGTGTAGATGCAGCTCCGTACTTTCGTATCTTCAATCCAACAGAACAAATCAAAAAGTTTGATAAGGATTTGATTTACATCAGAAAATGGATTCCGGAACTCAACACACCTGAATACCCAGAACCTATCGTTGAGCATACATTTGCACGAGAGCGGTGTTTACGCGTTTACAAGGAAGC
>CANHBE010000058.1 GCA_947458575.1 Flavobacteriaceae bacterium
TCGACAGTGCCATTTATGGCTTCAACGCAATTTAACGGATTTTGGAATTACAACAAAACGCTATTCATTAGAATACTTTTATCAGGATTGTACTCAGGATTTATATATGTTGGGTTAATTCTTGCGCTTACCGCTCTGAGATTACTCTTTGATATTGATATTCATGAAAATTTGTATTTCGAAATTTTCGTGGTCGTTATTGGGATATTCAATACTTGGTTTTTCGTCAGTGGGATTCCAACTGATTTTCAGCAACTGGACGAAACGTACGACTACCCTAACGGACTGCGAGTCTTCTCTCAATATGTTTTGATACCACTACTAACACTATATTTGCTGATACTGTACAGCTACGGAGGAAAAATCATTATTACTTCAAACTGGCCTAAAGGAATAGTTGTCTATCTCATTACGGTTGTGGCAATATTAGGAATCTTGACCTTTCTCCTCATTCATCCTTATGGAAATCAAAAAGAGCACACTTGGATCAAAAAAGTTTCTCGCGGCTATTACTTTATTTTACTGCCATTACTCATACTGCTTTATATTGCAATTTTTATGCGTATTAACGATTATGGCATTACTGTTAATCGCTATGCAATTGTGCTCTTGGCCATTTGGGTTTCCCTGGTGTGTTTGTACACTGTTATTGGAAAAACGAATATCAAGTTTATTCCGGTCTCTCTTGCAGTTATATTGATTTTCAGTTCATTTGGACCGTGGAGTTTATTCTCAATTAGTGAAAAATCACAAATAAACCGGCTTCAGCACATACTTTTGCAATCGAAAATTATGGTTGACGGGAAAATTCAAAACGAAACGATTTGGGAACAAGATAGCTTACCGAGGTTGTATTCGAAATCTGAAAATAGAAATGAACTTGTTTTGAACGATTCGCTTCACAATGAAGTAAAATCGATTTTAGAATACTTAGACGACCATCACGGATACAAGTCAATGCAATCATGGTTTACTCAAGACATACGCGCAATCGTTGATAAGCAACAAAGTAAAAAGCTGAAGAACAATTCTTATATCAATGGCGAGTCTGAGATTTACATGCGCGCTATGGGACTGAAAAATGAGTGGCGATCAAAAACAAACGAAATGAGTTATGTTAGTTTTCGTTGCTCAAGTGAAGAAAATACGACCGATATTTCGGGATATCAATATTTCACAAGTTTTGAAAAATACATCTCAGACAACAAAGACAATGAAGTTGTGAAATTTCAGCTGAACGAAATCGACTACAAAATTTCTTGCGAATCCGAAGTCAATCCAACATTGCTCATCAAAGGACCTGATGAAGCAATCCGCTTTGAATTACGACCTCTGATGGCCCGATTACAATCAAAATACGGTAAGAAATCTAATTTTGATTTGCCTGCTTCAGAAATGATAATGAATAGTTCAAACAAAAATCTTGAAATCAAGCTCCAAATTAAAGCTTTGGAATTCGAAAGCAGAAAATCGAATGATGTAATAAAAATGATTAGCGGAAACTTGTTGATCAAAAAGAAATAGATACACGCCACAAATGAAAGTGCTTTCTGATAGTAAAAACTTGCAAGTCTTGTACGAAGACAACCATATCATCGCGGTTAACAAACGGGTTGGTGATATTGTACAAGGTGACAAGACAGGCGACCAACCACTTTCCGACATAGTCAAAATGTATATCAAGGAAAAATACAATAAACCAGGAGAAGTCTATCTTGGTGTAGTGCATCGCTTGGACCGGCCTACATCAGGAATCGTTATTTTTGCCAGAACCAGCAAGGCATTGACCAGACTAAATCAGATGTTTAGTTTAAGAGAAACCCAAAAAACCTATTGGGCTGTGGTTAAGAATAAACCCGACCAACCGCAGGGAACACTAGTGCACTACCTATCTCGAAATGAAAAAAATAACACTTCCAAAGCGCACCAAAAAGAAGTTCCTAATAGCAAAATAGCGAAATTGGATTATAAAATTATCCAAGAACTTAATTCCTATGTTTTGTTGGAAATAGCACTACACACAGGCAGACATCATCAAATTAGAGCGCAATTAGCAGCTATCGGTTCTCCTATTAAGGGTGATTTGAAATACGGCTCTGATCGCAGCAATCCGGACGGCGGTATTCATTTGCATGCCAGATCTCTTTCCTTTACTCACCCTGTTTCTAAAGAAGAAATAAGAATTGTTGCACCGACACCAAAAAATTCTATTTGGGATGCTGTTTGAGTATTTAAAAAAACATTACTTTTACTTTCCATCATAGCGACTTAAACAACAAAATATTTATGAAAAAAATCCTTATTTTTTCCGTGATACTTATAGCCTGTAAAACATCTGCTCAAGATCATTTTGCGGGAGTCACAACAAGTTCAAGAGTTGGAATCTTAAATGTAGGTATTAATCCAGCGGAAATTCCAAACCTATCTAAGAAGTTTGAAATCAACATAACCGGGATGAGTATGAATTTTTCTAATAATATTATTGGTATCAATGATCTTAACTCAGATAGCAATATTGAAGATTTACTTTTTACGGGCGATAGAATTGTAAACGCAGGAGCAGATATTGAATATTCCGGTCCAGGTGTTGCAATGAAATGGAAAAAATGGGGATTTGGAATATCATCAAAAGGGCACATTAAATTTGATGTTGTTGATGTTGATCCTAAATTCGCGAATGCTATCGTAAATACAAACGAAATAACTGAAAATGACCCAACCCTTTTTATAAAGAACGACTATAATCAAAGAATGACGGGTGTTTCATGGGGAGAAATTGGATTCTCTGCTGGACGAACTTTTTTTGAAAATAAAAAACACCAGTTCAACGCAGGAATCACGCTAAAACTTTTATTCGCAGGCTCTTACGCAAATTTTGGAATTGATAAATTTGAAGGGAACGTAAAGTTTGATGTTGATAATAATTCAGCTGCGTTAACAACAACAGTACCGGTAAATGTGAATTTTGCCTATTCCGGAAATTTGGCGGACCGTTTCACTGATGTAAGCGATTATACAAGCTCAGTTTTTGGTAAGTTAGGTGGCGTTGGAACAGACCTTGGTATCAATTACCAATTGAAAGATGGGGAGAAGAAATACAAAATCAATGCGGGAATGTCGATTCGAAATATCGGAAGTTTGAAGTTTAAGGATTCAAACAATTCGTCTAATTCCTATACTTTAAACATTCCTGAGAACGATCCTCTAAATGATCCTCTATTTCTAAATGAGATTAACAATACAGAAAGTCTTGTGGAATTGGAGTCATTATTAGATGATCGAGGTTATTTAAGCAGTAAAAAATCAAACAAAGACTTCCGTGTAAATCTACCAACGCTTTTTACCATGTATGGGGATTTTAAATTATATCACAAGTTTTATGTTACTGGTTACATACAACAAAGAATGGGAGACAATAATGATAACCGACAAATTACTGCACAAAATAGTTTTAGCATTATTCCAAGAATTAACTTGGGTTTCTTCGAAGCCTACATTCCATTTTCTAAAAACGAAATATCAGGTAGTAATTTTGGTTTTGGATTTCGTTTGGGTGGATTTTACTTAGGTTCAGGTTCAGCAATTTCCAGTTTAATCAACAACAGCAAACAAATTGATTTCAATATGGGTTTCCGCTGGGCATTTCTTTAGTGGTTTTTCAAGAGTCAAAAGATGATGTAAACCAGAATCGATGGATCAAATTGAAGAAATAAAAAAACGTAAAAACACACTTTTTCGCTTGAAGCAAGAAATCATTTTGCGCGAAACTGACATCTTAGATGCTTTGTTTGCCGACTTCAAGAAGCCTATGTTTGAAGGTGTAGTGACAGAAACCAATTTTGTTTGTTCCGAATTGCGCTACTTGTTGAAAAATTTGCATCGATGGACGCGACCAAAAGCGGTTTGGCCTTCTTGGAAAAATTTTCCATCTACCTCTTATATTCTTAAAGAACCTTATGGGAAAGTCCTGATAATCGCTCCGTGGAATTATCCTTTTCATCTTGCATTACTACCTGTAATATCGGCTTATGCTGCCGGAAATCAAGTCGTCTTAAAACCCTCAGAACTCACACCTCACACCTCAGCTATCATTGCTGAAATAATCGAAAAAGTATTCCATAAAACACAGGTCGAAGTCCTACAAGGTGGCGTTGAAGTTGCCACCGCGCTTTTGGAAAAAAGATGGGACTACATATTTTTCACGGGAAGCATCAGTGTGGGTAAAGTTGTTGCCAATGCAGCTGCAGTACATTTAACACCTGTCACATTGGAACTTGGCGGGAAATCACCCTGTATTGTTGACGAAACTGCGTCACTTGAGTTGGCTGCACGACGAATCACATGGGGAAAGTTTCTCAATGCCGGTCAAACTTGCGTTGCGCCTGACTTTCTGCTAGTACACGCCTCTGTCAAGGATCAATTGATTCATTTGCTGAAAAAAGAAATTACTGTCATGTATGGCCAAGATCCTGCATTATCACCTGATTTGGCGAGGATAATCAACTTAAAGCAGTGGCTGAGATTACATGAAATGTTGAAAGGACAGAACATTCTCGCCGGAGGTATAACATCTGAAAACGAGCTCTATATTGCGCCGACTTTGGTAGATGAGCCAAACTTAGATAGTACCTTAATGCAACAAGAAATCTTTGGTCCTATCCTACCCATTATCTCTTTTCAAGATAAAAACGAGATTGACGAAATTCTGATGAAATACGAAAAGCCGCTCGCCATGTATATTTTTTCGACTCAAGAGGCCTTCTACAAAAACTACCTGACAAAATTTTCATTTGGTGGTGGTTGCATTAATGATGTTGCCATTCACTTAGCTTGTAAAAATTTGCCTTTTGGTGGTGTTGGCCACTCCGGAATGGGCGCCTACCATGGTAGGATTGGCTTCGACACTTTTACCCACCAAAAATCGATTGTAAAAAAAGCGAACTGGCTAGACATTCCTATTCGTTACGCACCTTATGGCAACAGAGTGAGATGGGTCAAAAAAATACTCGATTGGCTTTAGTTTTAAAATAAAAATCGTACTATTGAAAAACAGTAAAAAATTGATACCATGAGAAATACAAACGAAAAAATAGAAGAAATTAAGCAACATGGATACGACCTCGATTTCGGAACAGTTTTCAACCATGCCTTTGAATGCTACAAAAAAATAGCATTAAATGCAGGAGCCGCATTTCTGATTTTATCAATTCTTTTAGGGATAGTATGCTTTGCTGTCGTGTTTGGACTTATTGGAATCGGATTTTCAATTGAGAATATGAAAGAATTCGATATCACAAGTTTTACTATTATTGGCATCATAGTATATGCTGTAATGATCATTCTAATTTCATGCTTGGTCAGTCCGTTTAATGCCGGACTCCTAAAAATGGCACAAAACGCGTCGAAAAACGAAGAAATCTCCTTAGGAATTTCTTTCTCATACTACAGTAGTTCTTACTTTATGGATATTGTTCTTACTACCTTTGTCTTGTCTGTTTTTACTACAATTTCAGCAGTTGGATTAGAGTTAGTTGGCTACAAAATATTAGGAACTTTTGTTAATCTGTGTATTTCATTTATGACCTTCTTAGCGATTCCATTTGTTATATTCGGAGGACTGAAACCGATGGAAGCGATTCAGGCTAGTATTACAATTGTGTCTAAACAGTTTTTTATTATTCTTGGATTATTGATTGTTTCCGGGCTGTTTAGTGCTTTAGGAATATTCGCTTTTTGTATCGGTATTTTCTTTACAATACCATTCCTCAATGCAATGACTTACAGTATTTATGCAACTATCATGAATGACGACGAAGAGGAAATAGAAACGGCCGACAATAGTGAAAATGAAGTAGTACCGGAATAACATTTCAAAGAAAAAAAAGACTGTCAAACCTAAAGAATATCTAAATCAGATGTTGACTAAGAGACGCAATTGATTGTATGTCTTCAAACTAAAGTGGACTTTTCCTAAGAGAGTATTTAGTTAATAATTCAAAGATAAATGTTTGTTTTGATTTGTTGTTAATTATACTTGTACTGTCCGATAAACTGTGTAAGTTAAAAAATAATGGGGTTTTAAAACCCCATTATTTTTTTTGTTTAATTTTAAATTTTTACACAGTATTATGAAAAAAGAAGATTTATTATCTGATGAATTTTTGAAGCAATTCAAAACGGGTGAAGACCTAAATGGTTTTCTTGCCCAACTACAAAAACGTGGATTAGAAGCTATCTTAAATGGTGAGTTAGACGCTCATTTAGGATATGATAAACACGAACAATCGGCTACAGCCAACTCTAGGAATGGCTACTCAAGCAAAAAGGTCAAAACCTCATTTGGGGAATCAGAGATTCAGGTTCCCAGAGACCGAGAAGCCTCATTCAACCCGATGATTGTTCCCAAAAGACAAAGCATGGTTGATGGTTTAGAAAATGTGATAGTATCATTATATGCCAAAGGAATGAGCGTTAGTGATATTTAAGAACAGATTAGAGAGGTTTACAATTTTGATGTCTCTACATCGACTATATCACGAATAACTGAATCGATAGCTAATGATATTATTGCTTGGCAAAATCGTCCGTTAGAGTCCGTTTATTTAATTGTCTGGATGGACGGCATCGTGTTTAAAGTACGTGAAAGTTCAAAGGTGGTCAACAAGACTATTTATCTTGCCGTAGGCCTCAATAGAGATGGAAAGAAGGAAGTTTTAGGTATGTGGTTAGGTAAGAACGAAAGCGCTAGTTTTTGGTTAGGGGTGCTCACTGACTTAAAATCCCGTGGGGTTGAAGATATATTGATTACAGCCACAGACAACCTCAATGGATTCGCACAAACCATTAAAAATGTTTTCCCAGAATCACACACACAGATATGCGTGGTGCATCAAATTAGGAACTCTGCACGTTATGTTGTTTGGAAGGATAAGAAGGAGTTTTCAAGAGATATGAAGCAGATTTATGATGCTCCAACCAAGCAAGCTGCTAAAGCAGCATTAGAGGATTTTGCCAATAAATGGAATCATAAATACCCCTATGCTGTAAAATCCTGGGAAGAAAACTGGGAGGAACTTACTGTGTTTTTTGACTTCCCAATCGAAATCAGAAAAATTATTTACACTACAAATCTAATCGAAAATCTCAATGGAAAAATTAGAAAATACACCAAAAACAAATTATCATTCCCCACAGACGAGGCTGTTTTAAAATCCGTATATTTGGCTCTGAGAGAAGCAACCAAAAAATGGTCAATGCCAATCCAAAATTGGGGATTAATCCTCAACCAGTTCTTAACTATATTTGAAAAAAGGGTTCAACTTTAATTAAAAAGTCAAACCCCATTATTTTTTAACTTACACAATTTGCGGGATAGTGTCGGAAATACATTTTCTGAGCTAAACTAAGAATCTTCTTCTTCACTTGTCAAACCTGATTTGGCATAAACACGCCATTTTTCTATCAGTGTTTTCATGTCATCAGGTAATTCTGTATCAAAACGCATCATCTCACCGGTAGTCGGATGCACAAACCCAAGCGTCTTTGCATGTAGCGCTTGGCGTGGAAGAATCTTAAAACAATTGTCTACAAATTGTTTGTATTTGGTAAAGGTCGTTCCTTTCAGAATCAAGTCACCACCATATCGAGCGTCATTAAATAATGGATGACCGATGTGTTTCATATGAACCCGAATTTGGTGGGTTCTGCCTGTCTCCAAAACGCAAGAAACCATCGTTACATAACCAAAACGCTCCAAAACTTTATAGTGTGTTACCGCTGGTTTTCCGACTTCAGGATCGGCGAAAACTGCCATTTGCATTCGGTCTTTCAAATGACGGGCAATATTACCTTCGATCGTTCCTGCATCTTCTTTGACATTCCCCCAAACAATCGCAACATACTCTCGTTCAGACGTTTTTGCTTCAAACTGTTTGGCTAAATGGGTCATCGCAACCTCAGTTTTTGCAATAACCAAAAGTCCAGAGGTATCTTTATCTATACGATGCACGAGCCCGGGACGTTCGCTGCTATTGAGTGGTAAATTCTCAAAATGAAAAGCCAAAGCATTGACTAAAGTACCGGTATAATTACCATGACCAGGATGCACCACCAAACCCGGTGGTTTATTGATGACCAACAAAGCATCATCTTCATAAACTATATCCAGCGGAATATCTTCAGGATCTACACGATTCTCGAAAGGAGGATGCGATAACAAAATACGAACTACATCAAAAGGTTTGACCTTGTAATTGGACTTGACGGGAACATCATTGACATAAATGTCTCCATTACTCGCGGCTTGTTGAATTTTATTGCGAGTGGCATTTGGAATCAAATTCATCAAGAACTTGTCAATTCGGAGTAGCAATTGACCTTTAGGCACTTCAAACCGAAAGTGCTCATACAATTCATCATCCAATTCCGGACTATCATGATTATTCTCCATCCGTCGGAATTTGTTCTGTCTCAGGAATTGTATCCAAAACGGTTTCGTCAAAACCGACTTTGCCATCACCTAACACCAAATCGATCTTTGATGACTTAAAAACTTTGTCGCCGGGATTTAATTTCTTTCCATTCAAGCGCATTTCCAAAACCATATCCTTACCCAAATACGGTTTGTAGGTAATAGATCCTTCCTCCAAGCCAAGCGCTTTCAAAGTTGGGATAGCTTGTCGATAGGTCTTTTCTATTAGGTTTGGTATTTTGACCGTTGTAAAGCCGGCAGAATTGATCTTTATGTAAATCTTACGGTCTTCCTTCACTTTTGAACCCGCAATTGGATCCTGCTCGACCACTGTGTGCTTCGGAAAATCGGGGTTATAATCTACGCTGTCAAGCAAGACATAATCCAGATTCAGCTCATCCAACTTCTCCTCTACCTGTTGCTCGCTGAGCTTTTGCAGGTTGGGCACTGTAATTTCGTGTCCGTGATCGGTCGTATACGTCAACCAATGCATAAACAAATAACCCAGCACCAAAATAATCAAGATGGCAATCGCAACTTGACCAAAAAATGTGCGGCTTTTAAGATATTCCTGTAAAGTCATTGTTGAAAGATTTGCGCAAAGATATAAAAATACTAAAGGCATTTTGTTTGAAAAAAAATGATAATTTTGTTTTGCTTTTAAGAGCTATTTCCCGCTCTTCGCTATATCTTTTGCGCCACTCGAGCGAATCGAACTAACGAAGTCGGCAATGGCGCAAAAGGATGCCGCTTCTATCGGGGCTAGGGTTGAATAGTATAATCGACGAACCTTAAAACCGACCATCCGATTAAGCGGTTAAGCGCATAAACGATTAAACTAATAAACAATCCACAACAATGAAAAATATTGCCATCATTATGGGCGGTTACTCCAGTGAATTTGAAATATCACTTAAAAGCGGAAATGTCGTTTATCAGTATCTCGACAAAACCAAATATACAGGATACAGAATTCATATTTTCAAAGAAAAATGGGTTTATGTGGATGACAATAACGGTGAATTCCCCGTCGATAAAAACGACTTCTCGATCAATGTTGACGGAACCAAAATAAAATTTGATGCTGTTTTCAATGCAATACACGGAACACCGGGCGAAGATGGTTTGATGCAAGCCTATTTCGATTTGATTAACTTACCGCAAACCTCGTGCGATTATTATCAAGCCGCATTGACATTCAACAAGAGAGATTTGCTCTCGGTTTTGCAGCCATACGGAATTAAATGTGCTACCTCCTATTATCTCAACAAAGGCGAGTTGATAGACACTGCAGCGATTGTTGCAAAAGTAGGTTTACCTTGCTTTGTAAAACCCAACAAATCAGGTTCTAGTTTCGGAATTTCAAAGGTGAAAACCGAAGCAGAATTGCCTATTGCAATCGAAATGGCATACCGAGAAGATTCTGAAATTATTATCGAGAGTTTTCTTGATGGCATCGAAGTTTCTGTCGGTGTCATAAACTATCAAGGCGTCATTACTGTGTTGCCGATGACAGAGATTGTTTCAGAAAATGATTTCTTTGATTATGAAGCAAAATATCTCGGTAAATCACAAGAAATAACACCAGCCAGAATATCGTCAGAAACCACTGAGAAAGTTGCAGCCGTAGCTAAGCGAGCATACGAAATACTTAAAATGAAAGGATTTTCTCGTAGCGAATTTATTTTGGTAGCCGGTGAGCCTTTTATGCTTGAAATGAATACTATTCCCGGATTGACTACTGAGAGTTTGATACCACAGCAGGCTCGTGCCGCTGGTATTTCTTTAACTGAGTTATTTACGAACGCCATCGAATTGGCTCTGAAATAGTTGAACAAAAATAAGTGGTTAAGCCTCACGACTAACCCTAGCCCTGATTGCAGCCGGTATCCTTTGTGAGGAACGAGCAAAGATAAAGGCGTAAAGCAGGACCCGAGCTCCTGAAAGGGCGAATCGGCGAAGCAAAAAGCTCCTAAACTAACCGGTAAGAAAGTGAAGATCTTGTTTAGAAAGAAAAAAAACTCCTTAACTTCGCCATGTGCAACGCAGCAAATGAAGAAATGAGAAAAGCGATATTCCCAGGCTCTTTTGACCCTATTACACTAGGGCATTACGACATCATCAAGCGCAGCATTCCACTTTTTGATGAAATTGTGGTTGCTATTGGCGTAAACGCGGACAAAAAATATATGTTCACGCTTGAAGAACGAAAGAAATTTATTGAAGATTCGTTTGCCGATGAAGCGAAAGTTTCAGTGGTTACTTACGAAGGTTTGACTATTGATTTGTGCCGAAAACTGGGAGCGAACTTTATTTTGAGAGGGCTTAGAAATCCTGCCGATTTTGAATTTGAAAAGGCGATTGCGCACACCAACAGGAAACTGTCGAAAATTGAAACGGTATTTTTGCTCACCGCTTCTAAAACCTCTTATATCAGTTCGAGTATTGTACGTGATGTGATTCGCAATGGAGGCGAGTATGAACTGCTGGTGCCTTCAGCTGTGAGAGTTCAGAAGTAATTGCAATTACAATTTAACGCCTGAGCCGATCTTCTTCAAAAACCAATTTGATGTTTTCATAGGAATTCTTCAGCGCTTCCTCTATTTGCTCCGGGTTGAGCCAAGCTACTTTTTCGATGCATTCTTCGGCTTGCGGTACAGGCGTGCCTTCAAAGTCAGTTCGCATTTCATACCATTGGGTAATCTTGAGCTTATAAATACCATTGCGTTTGAAGATATGATAGGTCTTTTGCAGTTTTTTGGTTACTGTCAATTGATTTACGCCAGTTTCCTCTTCAACCTCACGCATTGCAGCCAGTTTCATTTTTTCCCTTTTTTCCTTGCCTCCTTTCGGTAAATCCCATTTGCCATTTCTGAAAATAAAAAGGACTTCACCCTTTTTATTAAAAACCAAACCACCACCGGCGCGTTGCATTGGGATTTTTTCTTTCAATTTCTTGAGAATAATTTTCTCATCCGGATAATAGAGATAGCACTTCTTAATTTTGTTATTAA
>CANHBE010000059.1 GCA_947458575.1 Flavobacteriaceae bacterium
CGACTGACGGACCAATGCCACAAACACGTGAGCACATCTTGTTGGGTCGTCAGGTAGGTATTCCAAGAATCGTTGTATTCATGAACAAAGTGGATATGGTTGACGATGCTGAGTTGTTAGAGCTTGTTGAAATGGAAATCAGAGATCTATGGTCATTCTATGAGTATGATGGAGATAATGGTCCAGTTGTACAAGGTTCGGCTCTAGGTGGATTGAACAATGATCCTGCTTGGGTACCAAAAATCATCGAATTAATGGAGGCTGTTGACTCATGGATTGAAGAGCCAGTTCGTGACGTTGCAAAACCTTTCTTGATGCCGGTTGAAGACGTATTTACAATTACAGGTCGTGGAAC
Source organism: Flavobacteriaceae bacterium (assembly GCA_947458575.1). Lineage (GTDB taxonomy): Bacteria > Bacteroidota > Bacteroidia > Flavobacteriales > Flavobacteriaceae > Flavobacterium. The sequence continues at coordinate 356 of CANHBE010000059.1, forward strand.
TGTTGCTACAGGTCGTATCGAAACTGGAGTTGCAAACACTGGAGATCCTGTTGAAATCATTGGAATGGGAGCTGATAAATTGACTTCTACAATCACAGGAGTTGAGATGTTCCGTAAAATCCTTGATAGAGGTGAAGCTGGAGATAACGTAGGATTACTTTTGAGAGGTATCGATAAAGCTGATATCAAAAGAGGTATGGTTATCATTAAGCCAGGTTCAGTAAAGCCACACGCTAAATTCAAAGCTGAGGTTTATATCTTGAAGAAAGAAGAAGGTGGTCGTCACACACCATTCCACAATAACTACAGACCACAGTTTTATGTACGTACTACTGACGTAACTGGAGTTATTACACTTCCTTCTGGAGTGGAAATGGTAATGCCAGGTGATAACTTAACTATTGAAGTTGCTTTGTTGAGTCCAATCGCGATGAACGTAGGTTTGCGTTTCGCTATCCGTGAAGGTGGTAGAACGGTTGGTGCTGGTCAGGTTACTGAAATTTTAGAGTAATTTATTGAAATAATCATAGAGCCAGCAGATAGCCAATTGGTAATCTGCTGGCTTTTACTACGGGCGTAGTTCAAGGGTAGAATAGCGGTCTCCAAAACCGTTGATGGGAGTTCGAATCTCTCCGCCCGTGCAAATAAAACAATGACAATGAAAGTTGGAAAATATATTTCAGAAGCTTTTGAAGAATTAAAGACTAATACTACTTGGCCGGAATGGGCGGAGGTACAAAGACTAACGATAGTGGTGGCAGTCTTTTCTGTACTTTTTGCTATGGCAACTTGGGGTGTTGATGAACTGTGCGCAAGTTTAATCGCTAACATTTTTAGTTGGTTGAAAGCCTAATTTAAGTGGTGATGACAGAAAGTAATGTGAAAAAGTGGTACGTAGTCAGAGCGGTGAGCGGACAAGAGAATAAAGTAAAAGCTTATATCGAAACCGAGATCAACCGTTTGGGAATGAGTGATTATATTTCTCAAGTGCTTGTGCCGACAGAAAAAGTCGTGCAAGTACGTGATGGGAAAAAAATCACTAAGGATAAAGTGTATTTTCCGGGTTACGTCATGATTGAAGCAAATTTGGCTGGTGAGATACCGCACATCATTAAGTCTATCACGAGTGTTATCGGATTCTTAGGAGAAGTAAAAGGTGGTGATCCGGTTCCTTTGAGAATGTCAGAAGTAAATAGAATGCTTGGAAAAGTAGATGAGTTAGCAGTTAAAACAGATACTCATGCAATACCTTTCAATGTGGGAGAAACAATTAAGGTTGTTGATGGACCTTTCAATGGATTCAATGGTACTGTTGAGAAAATCAATGAAGAAAAGCGTAAACTCGAAGTAATGGTGAAGATTTTTGGTCGAAAAACGCCATTAGAGCTGAGTTTTATGCAAGTTGAAAAAGTATAATTTGTTACACTATTATAAACCGCAACAATCGGCTTCCAAAGATTGTTGTAAATTTTTTAAAAACAATGGCTAAAGAGATTAGTAAAGTAGTTAAACTACAAGTTAAGGGAGGTGCCGCGAATCCATCGCCACCGGTTGGACCTGCTCTTGGAGCTGCTGGTGTTAATATCATGGAGTTCTGTAAGCAATTTAATGCTAGAACCCAAGATAAAGCCGGTAAAGTGTGTCCCGTACAGATTACGGTATACAAAGACAAATCATTTGATTTTGTTGTCAAAACTCCTCCTGCTGCTGTTCAGTTAATGGACGCGGCAAAGCTAAAGTCTGGTTCCGGTGAACCGAATCGTAAAAAAGTGGCAAGTGTTACTTGGGACCAAATCAAAGCAATTGCTGATGATAAGATGGTCGATTTGAATGCATTCACAATTGAGTCTGCTATGAGTATGATCGCTGGAACAGCTAGATCTATGGGTATAACTGTAAGTGGGGAATCTCCTCTAAAAAAAGCGTAAGACATGGCAAGATTAACGAAAAAACAAAAAGAGGCTGCTGCAAAGATTGAGAAGAACAAATTGTATTCATTGAAAGATGCTTCGGCATTAATCAAACAAGTTGCTTCTGCAAAATTTGACGAGTCAGTAGATATTGCTGTTAAATTGGGTGTTGACCCCAGAAAGGCAAATCAAATGGTAAGAGGTGTAGTAACTTTACCACACGGTACAGGTAAAGATGTAAGAGTACTTGCGTTAGTTACACCTGATAAAGAAGCTGAAGCTAAAGCTGCTGGTGCAGACCACGTGGGTTTAGATGATTACTTACAAAAAATTAAAGATGGTTGGACAGATATTGATGTAATCATAACTATGCCTGCTGTAATGGGTAAACTTGGTCCGTTAGGTCGTATTTTAGGACCAAGAGGATTGATGCCAAACCCTAAGACAGGTACTGTAACAATGGAAGTTGGCAAAGCTGTTTCCGATGTTAAATCTGGTAAAATCGACTTTAAAGTAGATAAAACGGGTATTGTTCATGCCGGAATTGGAAGAGTTTCTTTCGATGCCGATAAGATTAATGACAATGCTCATGAAATTATTCAAACCTTAATTAAACTTAAACCAACTGCGGCGAAAGGAACTTACATCAAAAGCATTCACTTGTCAAGTACAATGAGTCCTGCGATTGCCTTAGATCCTAAAGCAGTATAATTGGTAGTTAAACTATTTTATTATGACTAGAGAAGAGAAATCAAGAGTTATTGAAGATTTAACTGCACAGTTAGCGGAATCGAATGTTGTTTATTTAGCAGACATTTCTGGTTTGAATGCAGAAACTACTTCCAATTTAAGAAGAGCTTGTTTTAAAGCTGGAATTCAATTAGCGGTAGTGAAAAACACCTTGCTTGAAAAAGCAATGGGTGCCTCTGATAATGACTATGGCGATTTGCCATCAGTTCTTAAAGGAAATACTTCAATTCTAATTGCAGAGAACGGGAACGCTCCTGCGAAGATCATTAAGGAATTCCGCAAAAAGTCAGATAAGCCTCTTCTAAAGGGTGCTTTCATTCACCAAGCGGTATTTATCGGAGATAACCAATTAGACGCATTAGTAGCGCTTAAGTCTAAAGAGGAAGTTATTGGAGAAATCATCGGATTACTTCAGTCTCCTGCTAAGAATGTGGTTTCTGCGCTTAAATCAAGCGGTGGTAAATTGGCTGGAGTTCTTAAAACATTGTCTGAAAGATAGACAATTGAAATACGCGCGCACTTTATAAATTATATTTTACAAACTATTAAAAAAACGGTAGAAAAAATGGCAGATTTAAATCAATTCGCAGAACAATTAGTTAACTTAACTGTAAAAGAAGTTAATGAATTAGCAACAATCTTAAAAGAACAATACGGAATCGAACCTGCTGCTGCTGCAGTAGCTGTAGCTGCTGGTCCAGCTGCTGGTGGTGATTCTGGAGCTGCTGAAGAGCAAACAGCTTTCACAGTATTATTGAAAGATGCTGGTGCTTCTAAATTGGCAGTAGTAAAAGCAGTTAAAGAATTAACTGGTTTGGGTCTTAAAGAAGCAAAAGATTTAGTAGATGCAGCTCCATCTAACATCAAAGAAGGTGTTACAAAAGATGAAGCTGAAGGTCTTAAAAAATCTTTAGAAGAAGCTGGAGCTGTAGTTGAGCTAAAATAAGCTCGATTCGGTTTTTAGAACTAGGTTTAGGCCTTGGACAGAGACGTCCAAAGGCCTAAACCATTTTTCGTATAATTAAATTATGACCTGATTTAATTGTGCAATTAATAGGGTCAAACACCTTAAAATGTAAGCAATACGAAGAAAAAAGCAGACTAAAGATACTCGAGTTTGCTTTTAAGAGGTATTGGTTATTAAAAGAAAGTATCAATTGAAATGTGTTTCAACACGAAATTACTTTTTTTAATCAAAATTTTGTCCATTGATGATAACAAATCAGACTGAAAGATTGAATTTTGCCTCAACCAAGAACATTCCTGACTACCCGGATTTTTTAGATGTTCAGGTTAAATCTTTTAAGGATTTCTTCCAATTGGAAACCAAATCTGACGAAAGAGGCAACGAAGGTTTATACAATACCTTCATGGAAAATTTTCCAATAACAGATACAAGAAACAACTTCGTTCTGGAGTTTCTCGATTACTTTGTTGATCCACCAAGATACACAATTCAAGAGTGTATTGAAAGAGGTTTGACTTACAGCGTGCCGTTGAAGGCCAGACTTAAACTCTACTGTACTGATCCGGAGCACGAAGATTTCGAAACGATAGTGCAAGATGTTTATTTGGGTACAATTCCTTACATGACACCAAGCGGTACATTCGTAATCAACGGAGCGGAGCGCGTAGTTGTATCACAATTGCACCGTTCGCCTGGTGTTTTCTTCGGACAATCCTTCCATGCAAATGGAACTAAATTATACTCTGCCCGAGTGATTCCATTCAAAGGATCTTGGATAGAATTTGCTACCGATATTAATAGCGTTATGTATGCGTATATCGATAGAAAGAAAAAATTACCTGTAACCACTTTATTCCGTGCAATCGGATTTGAAAGAGATAAGGATATCTTAGAGATATTTGACTTGGCTGAGGAAATAAAGGTTTCTAAAACAGGACTGAAAAAATATATTGGTAGAAAATTAGCTGCCCGTGTTTTGAATACTTGGCACGAAGATTTTGTGGATGAGGATACTGGCGAAGTTGTTTCTATCGAACGTAATGAGATTATCCTTGATAGAGATACCATTATTGATAAAGATAATGTGGAAGAAATCATTGACTCAAACGTGAAGTCTATTTTGTTGCATAAAGAAAGCACCACTCAAGCTGACTACAGTATTATTCACAATACGCTTCAAAAAGACCCAACCAATTCAGAAAAAGAAGCCGTTGAGCACATTTACAGACAATTGCGTAACGCAGAACCGCCTGATGAAGAAACTGCTCGAGGTATTATAGATAAATTGTTCTTCTCCGACCAACGATACAACTTAGGTGAGGTGGGTCGATATAGAATGAACAAAAAACTGAACTTAGATATCCCAATGGAAAAGCAAGTCTTAACCAAAGAGGATATTATAACCATCGTAAAATATTTGATTGAACTAATCAACTCTAAAGCAGAGATTGATGATATCGATCACTTGTCTAACCGACGTGTTAGAACTGTTGGCGAGCAATTGTCACAGCAGTTTGGCGTTGGTTTGGCACGTATGGCTAGAACCATTCGTGAAAGAATGAACGTTAGAGATAACGAAGTCTTCACACCTATCGATTTGATTAATGCAAAAACATTATCGTCAGTTATCAATTCTTTCTTCGGAACCAATCAGTTATCTCAGTTTATGGATCAAACGAATCCACTTGCTGAGATTACCCACAAAAGAAGACTATCGGCTCTCGGGCCAGGTGGACTTTCTAGAGAAAGAGCCGGATTTGAGGTGCGTGACGTTCATTACACGCACTACGGACGTTTATGTCCAATCGAAACACCGGAAGGACCAAATATCGGTTTGATTTCTTCTCTTGGCGTTTACGCGAAAGTAAACGGAATGGGATTCATCGAAACACCATATCGAAAAGTAACTGGTGGTAAAGTCGACTTGAATGCTGCACCAGTATACTTAAGCGCAGAGGAAGAGGAAGGCAAAATGATTGCTCAAGCCAACATTGAAATGGATAATTCCGGAAAAATTACCGCAGATAAGGTAATTGCCAGAGAAGAAGGTGACTTCCCAGTTGTCGATCCAGGACAAGTGCACTATACTGACGTTGCTCCAAATCAAATCGCTTCCATTTCAGCTTCGTTGATTCCTTTCTTGGAACACGATGATGCGAACCGCGCCTTAATGGGATCGAACATGATGCGTCAAGCCGTACCATTATTGCGTCCGGAAGCACCAATTGTAGGAACAGGTTTGGAAAGACAGGTAGCGTCTGATTCACGTGTATTGATTAATGCAGAAGGTCATGGTGTTGTAGAATATGTCGATGCAAACATCATCACCATTAAGTACGATCGTTCAGAAGAGGAGAGAATGGTGAGTTTTGAACCTGATGAGAAGACGTATAACCTTATCAAATTCAGAAAAACCAATCAAAGCACTAGCATCAACCTAAAGCCTATCGTTAGAAAAGGTGATCGCGTTGTTCCTGGTCAGGTTTTGTCTGAAGGTTATGCAACTCAAAATGGGGAATTAGCTCTGGGAAGGAACCTCAAAGTGGCGTTCATGCCATGGAAAGGTTACAATTTCGAAGATGCAATTGTGATTTCTGAAAAAGTCGTTCGCGATGATATTTTCACTTCTATTCATATCGATGACTATTCTCTCGAAGTACGTGATACTAAATTAGGTAACGAAGAACTTACCAACGATATTCCAAACGTTTCGGAAGAAGCTACTAAAGATTTGGACGAAAATGGTATGATTAGAATTGGAGCAGAGGTTAAACCTGGAGACATCCTAATTGGTAAGATTACACCAAAAGGTGAATCAGACCCAACGCCTGAAGAGAAACTACTTCGCGCCATCTTTGGTGATAAAGCCGGAGATGTGAAAGATGCCTCTTTGAAAGCATCACCATCACTTCATGGCGTTGTACTTGACAAAAAGTTATTTGCCCGTGCGGTAAAAGATAAGCGCAAACGAACTCAAGATAAAGACGCTTTGGGCACTTTGGAAATGGAGTTCGAAACGAAATTTGTTGAGTTGAAAGACAAATTAGTTGAAAAACTATTCTTAATCGTTAATGGAAAGACTTCTCAAGGTGTCATGAATGATCTTGGTGAAGAAGTTTTACCAAAAGGGAAGAAATACACACAAAAAATGTTGTACGCTGTTGAAGATTTTGCACACCTAAGCTCAGGCCAATGGGTTGCAGATGAAGCAACAAATAAGATGGTAAACGACTTAATTCACAATTACAAAATCAAGTTAAATGATTTGCAAGGTGCATTGAGAAGAGAAAAGTTTACGATAACAGTTGGAGATGAATTGCCTGCTGGTATTTTGAAACTTGCGAAAGTTTATATCGCTAAGAAACGTAAACTGAAAGTGGGTGATAAAATGGCGGGACGTCACGGAAACAAAGGTATTGTGGCCCGAATTGTTCGCCATGAAGATATGCCTTTCCTTGAAGACGGAACACCGGTAGATATTGTATTGAATCCTCTTGGAGTACCATCGCGTATGAACATCGGTCAAATTTATGAGACTGTTTTGGGTTGGGCTGGAATGAATCTAGGTCGCAAATTCGCAACCCCAATTTTCGACGGTGCAACTTTAGATCAAATTAATGCCCTAACAGATGAAGCGGGAATCCCACGTTTTGGTCATACTTATCTGTATGATGGAGGAACAGGTGAGCGTTTTCACCAAGCAGCAACTGTTGGTGTAATCTATATGTTGAAACTCGGACATATGGTTGATGATAAAATGCACGCACGTTCAATCGGACCATACTCTTTGATTACGCAACAACCATTGGGAGGTAAAGCCCAATTCGGAGGTCAACGTTTTGGAGAGATGGAGGTTTGGGCACTGGAAGCATACGGTGCTTCTAGCACATTGCGTGAGATCTTAACAGTAAAATCGGATGATGTTATCGGTAGAGCCAAAACATACGAGGCAATCGTTAAAGGTGAAACTATGCCAGAGCCGGGATTACCTGAATCATTCAACGTATTGATGCACGAATTGAAAGGTCTTGGACTTGACATTCGTTTAGAAGAATAAATAAAAAGTAATCAGTATTCAATTATTTAGTTGGCAGGAAACTGAACACTAATAAACTGAACACCGAACACTTTAAAAATCAATTTCAAAAAAATTCAATAGTACTACTATGATGAATACTAGAAATAACAACAAGGATAAGAATCTGATCAAGAGATTTGATAAAATTTCGATCGGACTGGCTTCACCTGAATCTATCTTGGCAGAGTCAAGAGGTGAAGTGTTGAAGCCTGAAACTATCAATTATAGAACTCATAAGCCGGAACGCGACGGTTTGTTTTGCGAGCGTATTTTTGGACCTGTTAAGGACTTTGAATGTGCTTGTGGAAAGTATAAAAGAATTCGCTACAAAGGTATTATCTGCGATCGTTGCGGGGTAGAAGTTACTGAAAAGAAAGTGCGCCGTGATCGGGTTGGACATATCAATTTAGTTGTGCCAATAGCACACATTTGGTATTTCCGTTCCTTGCCAAACAAAATTGGATACATCCTTGGATTGCCTTCTAAGAAGTTAGATATGATTATCTACTACGAAAGATATGTGGTGATTCAGCCGGGTATTGCGAAAAACTCAGAAGGAGATCCAATCGAAAGACTTGATTTCCTCACTGAAGAAGAATACTTGAACATCCTTGATTCACTTCCACAGGAAAACCAATATCTTGACGACCTTGATCCTAATAAATTCGTTGCCAAAATGGGAGCTGAATGTATCATGGATTTGTTGGCTCGTATCGATCTCGATGCCTTATCATACGAATTGCGTCATTCGGCAAATCACGAAACTTCCAAGCAACGTAAAACAGAGGCATTAAAAAGGTTGCAAGTTGTTGAGTCTTTCCGTGAATCTAATGAAAACAGAGAGAATCGTCCGGAATGGATGATTATGAAAGTGATTCCGGTTATTCCACCAGAATTGCGTCCGCTAGTGCCATTGGATGGAGGTCGTTTTGCTACTTCAGACTTAAATGATTTATACCGAAGAGTAATTATCCGTAATAATCGTTTGAAGCGATTAATGGAGATTAAAGCTCCAGAAGTGATTTTACGAAATGAGAAACGTATGCTACAAGAGTCTGTTGACTCGTTGTTCGACAATACACGTAAAGCATCTGCTGTAAAAACAGAATCTAATCGTCCGTTGAAATCACTTTCAGACTCCTTGAAAGGAAAACAAGGTCGATTCCGTCAAAACTTACTGGGGAAACGTGTTGATTATTCTGCTCGTTCGGTAATTGTTGTAGGACCTGAACTCAAGCTATACGAATGTGGTATTCCTAAAGATATGGCTGCAGAATTGTACAAGCCTTTTGTGATCAGAAAATTGATCGAAAGAGGAATTGTAAAAACAGTTAAGTCTGCCAAGAAAATTATAGACAAGAAAGAACCTGTAGTTTGGGATATTCTTGAAAATGTAATTAAAGGACACCCGGTATTGCTGAATCGTGCTCCCACACTTCACAGACTCGGAATCCAAGCATTCCAGCCAAAACTAATCGAAGGAAAAGCAATCCAATTGCATCCACTGGTATGTACGGCTTTTAACGCGGATTTCGACGGAGATCAAATGGCGGTGCATTTACCATTAGGTCCGGAGGCAATTCTTGAAGCGCAACTGTTGATGTTGGCTTCACACAATATTTTGAATCCTGCTAACGGAGCACCAATTACTGTGCCTTCTCAGGACATGGTTTTGGGACTGTATTACATGACGAAAGAAAGATTGTCAACAGCTGATAATAAAATATTGGGTGAGAATCTGACTTTCTATTCCGCTGAAGAGGTGAATATCGCTTTAAATGAAGGGAGATTAGAATTGAATGCTCGTGTAAAAATCAGAGCTAAAGATTTTAATGAAGAAGGTAATCTGGTATATAAAATCATTCAAACTACGGCAGGTCGAGTGCTATTTAACGAAGTAGTTCCAGAAGCTGCAGGTTATATAAATGATGTCTTAACAAAGAAGAATTTACGTGATATCATCGGAAGAATCCTAAGTGTAACCGATGTGCCAACTACGGCAGCCTTCCTTGATAACATGAAGGATATGGGTTACAAATTCGCTTTCAAAGGCGGATTGTCATTTAGCTTAGGTGATATCATTATCCCGGAAAGAAAAGAAGAGTTAATCGCTGACGCTCGCGAACAGGTTGAAGGGATTTCGATGAATTATAACATGGGATTGATTACCAATAACGAACGTTATAACCAAGTAATCGATGTTTGGACATCTACTAACGCGATGCTTACAGAATTAGCAATGAAAAATATCCGTGAAGACCAACAAGGTTTCAACTCGGTTTATATGATGCTTGATTCCGGAGCACGTGGATCTAAAGAACAGATCCGTCAGTTAACCGGTATGCGTGGATTGATGGCAAAACCAAAGAAATCAACTGCGGGTGGTGGTGAGATTATCGAAAACCCGATTCTTTCAAACTTTAAAGAAGGATTGTCGATTTTGGAGTACTTTATTTCAACGCACGGTGCTCGTAAAGGTCTTGCAGATACAGCTCTTAAGACTGCAGATGCCGGATATTTGACCAGAAGGCTACACGATGTTTCTCAAGATGTCATTGTCAACATGGACGATTGCGGAACATTGCGTGGTATTGAAGTGTCGGCCTTGAAAAAGAATGAAGAAATAGTAGAGACTTTTGGAGAACGTATTTTGGGACGTGTAGCTTTACATGATGTGTTAAACCCATTGACTTCAGAAGTATTAGTATATTCTGGACAACAAATTACCGAGGCAATCGTCAAGGAGATTGAAGCATCTCCGGTTGAAAAGCTAGAAGTTCGTTCTCCATTAACTTGCGAAGCTACCAAAGGAATTTGTGCGAAGTGTTACGGAAGAAATCTTGCAACCGGAAGAATGACCCAAAAAGGGGAAGCTGTCGGTGTAATCGCTGCCCAATCAATTGGTGAACCTGGTACACAGTTAACCTTACGTACTTTCCACGTTGGAGGAACAGCAGGAAATATTTCTGAAGAATCAAGCATCGTAACACGTTTTGACGGTCGATTGGAAATAGAAGACTTGAAAACGGTTAAAGGTGAAGATGGCGAAGGAAATTCAGTTGACATCGTAGTTTCTCGTTCAACAGAACTGAAATTGGTAGATGTTAAAACCGGAATTGTATTAAACACTCATAATATTCCTTATGGTTCTAGTATTTTCGTTAAAGACGCTGATGTAGTTTCAAAAGGTACAACCATTTGTAAATGGGATCCATATAATGGAGTTATTGTATCAGAGTTTACAGGTAAAATCGCTTACGAAGATCTGGAACAAGGTCAATCTTTCCAAGTGGAAATTGACGAACAAACAGGCTTCCAGGAAAAAGTTATTTCGGAATCTAGAAATAAAAAGTTAATTCCAACGCTATTGGTATACGGAAAAGACAACGAGTTAATTCGTTCCTATAACTTACCGGTAGGTGC
>CANHBE010000060.1 GCA_947458575.1 Flavobacteriaceae bacterium
CACTTTTCGTTGCAATGGTTGTAAATGCTGCGATGACCGGCGGTTCTATGGATATTGAAGATAAAAATGTCTCGCTTAAAACTGCGAAGCGCTACACCATAATCTTTGCTGTTATTGGTATTATATTCGTCGTTTTTGGCAACTTGAACGACTCGAAATTTTTGCGAGGAATCGGACATTTGGCATTAATCTCTCTCGTCTTGATGTGGCTGTACCGCATAAAAATATATCAATGGACGCAAGACTTCCAACATAGTTTCTTTCCGAATCTTGAGGAGAAATACAAACGTTTTCTGAGTAAAATTCTAACCGGAAGAAATGCATGGTTCGCTCTGGCAGGTATTATTGGAATGCTGTTTTTGTCCGTTTTTCTTTTGGGTTTATTTCCACGAAAAGTGCTTTTCTTCCCAGATAACATTCCAAGACAAATTATCACCTACATAGAATATCCGCAAGGAACTGATATTGAAAAAACGAACAAAGCAACATTGTTCGTAGAGAATCAAGTGATCGAAATCATGAAGAAGTACGTCGATCCAAAAACTGATAAGAACTTCCTTGCTGAAAGTATCGTATCGCAAGTCGGGGTTGGTGCTGGAAACCCAAATGTAGATGCCGGCTCTGCCAACGAAACACCATTTAAAGGTAAAGTCACGGTGAATTTCTCTGAGTTTAAGTTCAGAAGGGGCATCAACACCTCAGATGTTCTTGATGAAATTAGAAATCGTGTAAAAGGTATTGCAGGAGCAACAGTAACTGTTGAAAAAGATGCAAACGGTCCACCGGCTGGCTATCCAATCAGTATTCAATTAACGGGTTCTGATTATGATGAAATGCTAGATGAAGCCAATAGGGTCATTGCCTTTATCGATGCGAAGAAAATCCCCGGCATAGAAAAATTAAATGTCGATGTCAACAAACAAAGTCCGGAATTAGAAGTAAAAGTCGACCGCGTCAATGCTGGTAGTCTTGGTGTTTCAACAGGACAACTGGGCTTCAACTTACGTCGCTCGGTTTATGGACAAGAAATATCGACCTTTAAAGAAGGAGACGACGACTACAATATCGTTGTTCGTATGCAGGAGGACCAACGTAAAAACGAAAACGTCTTGTTCAACCAAGCGCTTACCTTTAGAAATCAAGCCAACGGACAGATGATGCAGGTGCCCATTTCGGCAGTTTCAAAAACGGAAAAAACCAACACCTACAACCAAATTAAGAGAAAAAACTATAAGCGAATTATGACGATTTACTCCAATGTACTTACCGGTTACAACGGAGATGAAATTAGCAAACAAATTGCAACCGAACTCAAAGGATATCAGTTGCCAAAAGGTATCACCTACTCTTTTTCAGGTGTGCAAGAAGAACAAGGTAAAAACCAGAGTTTCCTAATGTACGCCTTATTCTTGGCCATGGCAGGAATTACGATTATCATTGTGCTTCAGTTTAACTCGGTTTCGAAAACGATGGTTATTCTCTTTACCGTTTTATTGAGTTTCAGCGGTGTGTTTTATGGATATGTCATTGCCAACATGGATTTTGTAATCCTGATGACCATGATGGGTATTATCTCTCTGGCCGGAATTGTAGTCAAAAATGGAATCGTTCTTATGGATTTCTTCGTATTGCTTTTGGATAAGAAAATTGTAGAAAAAGGGGTTGAAAGCCACAATGACCTCGAGTTAGCGGAGATCAAAGAAATTATTATCGAAAGTGGAAGATCTCGTTTACGTCCTGTATTACTGACAGCGCTGACAGCAGTCTTAGGACTTATTCCGCTGGCGATTGGATTAAATTTCGACTTCTTCGGATTGATTACCGATTTGAACCCACACCTATATATGGGTGGTGATAATGTTATTTTCTGGGCACCTCTGGCTTGGACCATTATCTTCGGATTGACTTACGCCACCGTATTGACCCTCGTTATGGTGCCAGTAATGTTCTTCCTGGTAAAACGAACGAAATACTTCCTAAGAGATCGCCGAAGCAAGGCAGAAGCTCTAAACAAAATCTAATTTACAAACACAAAAAAACCCGTCTTGATTAAGACGGGTTTTTTTTATAACTTTTATTTCTTATTTCGTGGTAACATACGCAACCTGATTGTTAGAATAATCTACTTGACTTAACTTGGCATCATTCCAAAAAAACCATTTACCAACCTTCTGACCATTGCTATATTCACCCACAGAAAGCTTGTTTCCTTGCGTATCATATGCAATCCATTTGCCATCTAATTTACCATCTTTGAAAAAACCTTCTTGTTGTACTTTACCATTTTCATGGTAATAAGTAGCTTTTACCATATTATTGACAACTTCCAATTTTGGGGATTGGTTTTGTGCGAAAAGCGTACTGGAAATTAAAACAGCCGCAATTATCATATACTTTTTCATAGTTGTAGGTTTTAGGTTAATTAACAATTACCAAACAAAGATATAAATAATTTTACAATGACCAAACTTTTACTTAACAATTTGGTAACATTAGAGAAAACTTAACATTAAATTTGTTGTTTTTGGGCGTTACCCGCAAAAAAAGCGGGTCAGGCTCTTCGCTTTATCTGCGCAAAAAAAAGCGCAGGATGCCGCTGCAAATGAAATTCATCGAATACCTATAAAGCATATAACCCAATGAGATAATCCTTAACGCATCACCAACAATCAACTCATCATGGCGACAAATCGACCTACCACATAATTTACGAATCCTCATTACTTAATTCACAATTATCCCTAAATTTGCGGCACAAAAATTCTGAAAATGTATAGAAGTCACAATTGCGGAGAATTAACCGCTGCTCACATCAATACTGAGGTAACTTTAGCGGGTTGGGTACAAAAATCAAGGGACAAAGGTTTCATCAATTGGGTTGATTTGCGAGATCGATATGGCATTACCCAACTGATGTTCGATGAAAGTCGGACTGAAAAGTCAATTTTCGAGATGGCAAAAAATCTAGGTCGTGAATATGTCATCCAAGTAAAAGGGACCGTAATCGAACGTGAAGCCAAAAATAAAAATATTCCGACGGGTGAGATTGAAATTTTTGTGACACAAATGACCATACTCAACGAAGCACTAACGCCACCCTTTACAATTGAAGACGAAACTGACGGCGGTGAAGACATTCGTATGAAATATCGCTATCTCGACATTCGAAGAAATCCAGTAAAAAACAGTTTGCTTTTCCGCCATAAAGTGGCAATGGAAGTACGAAAATACCTATCTAACCAAGATTTCTGCGAAATAGAAACACCCTATTTGATCAAATCAACCCCTGAAGGCGCGAGAGATTTCGTGGTTCCGTCTAGAATGAACGAAGGACAATTTTATGCTTTGCCGCAATCGCCACAAACTTTCAAACAACTACTTATGGTAGGTGGTATGGATAAGTACTTTCAAATCGTGAAGTGCTTCCGAGACGAAGACTTACGCGCTGATCGACAACCGGAATTCACTCAAATTGATTGCGAAATGGCATTTGTTGAACAAGAAGATATTCTCAATGTTTTTGAAGGATTGACCAGACATCTATTAAAAGAAATTAAAGGTGTTGAAGTAGAAAAATTCCCCCGAATTACCTACGACTATGCCATGAAAACCTATGGTAATGACAAGCCGGATATTCGCTTCGGAATGAAGTTTGGCGAACTGACCGAGGTAGCACAACACAAAGAATTTGTTGTGTTCAACAACGCCGAATTAGTTGTAGGAATTGCGGTTCCGGGTGCTGGCGAATACACCAGAAAAGAAATTGATGCACTTATCGATTGGGTAAAGCGACCTCAGATTGGCGCTTCCGGGATGGTGTATGTCAAATGCAATGAAGACGGAACCTACAAATCATCCGTTGACAAATTCTACGACCAAGACGATTTGTCGAATTGGGCGAAGGCCACTGGAGCTAAAGCAGGCGATATGATTTTCGTACTTTCCGGTCCGGCCGATAAAACAAGAACACAACTTTCTGCGTTGCGAATGGAATTGGCAACGCGCCTGGGATTACGAAATCCAGCTGAATTTGCACCATTATGGGTCGTTGATTTTCCTTTACTAGAATTTGATGAGGAAAGCGGCCGTTATCATGCGATGCACCATCCTTTTACTTCTCCAAAACCGGAAGACATGACTCTTTTGGAAACCAATCCGAGAGCAGTACGTGCCAATGCATACGATATGGTACTTAACGGAAATGAAATTGGTGGCGGATCAATCCGAATACACGACAAGGAAACGCAACAATTGATGTTCAAATATTTAGGTTTTACCGAAGATGAAGCTCGAAATCAATTTGGTTTCCTAATGGATGCGTTCCAATTTGGCGCGCCACCCCATGGTGGTTTGGCGTTCGGACTCGATCGCTTGGTGGCAATCCTTGGCGGGCAAGAAACCATTCGTGATTTCATCGCATTTCCAAAAAACAATTCTGGACGAGACGTGATGATTGATGCGCCATCTTTTATCAACGATTCTCAATTAGAAGAATTACATATTAAAGTCGATAGAAATTAATTTCTTTGTAAAATTTTCATGAAAAACATTGAATATCAATAATTTTTACAAAATAATAACATTGCTTCGTCGGTCGTATTGGTTTTCGAATTACATTTGTCCATTATAAATTATTATTACAATTAAAATGCGCACAGGTACAGTTAAATTTTTTAATGAATCCAAAGGTTATGGATTTATTACAGACGAAGAAACAGGAAAAGACATCTTCGTTCACGCCACAGGAATCAGAGCGGAAGAACTTCGCGAAGGAGACCGAGTAAGTTACGAGGAAGAAGAAGGAAGAAAAGGTAAAGTAGCTGCGCAGGTGGTAACTATTGAAGACTAAAATACGAATTATTTTTGTTGCCAAGAAAGTAAAGCGTTCCGACATTGATCGGAACGCTTTTTTTTTAGAATAAATTAATATTCACCGCTTATTTATAATGAATAAAAATTACATTATAGTTTTCCTCACGATCCTAGGATTTTTGACTTTTTCGTTGGTATTTAAATATTGACAGTTATCTTTGTGCAAAATAAAAAAAATCGCGTTTTAGCTATGCAATCAAATCAATTAGACTACCTCCCAATTCTCATGCAGATGCTTCTGGCCGTTGGATTTGTGGCTGGAACTATTTTTATTTCCGACAAATTGGGGCCAAAAAGAAATTCTGAAAGCAAAGACAAAAATTTCGAATGTGGTATTGAGTCAATCGGAAACGCTAGAATTCCATTTTCGGTGAAGTACTTTCTTGTGGCTATTCTTTTTGTGCTTTTTGATGTTGAAGTGATATTTCTTTATCCATGGGCGATCAACTTCAAATCGCTCGGTGTAGAAGGAATGATAAAAATGGTGATTTTTATGAGCCTTTTACTTGTGGGATTCTTTTACATCATCAAGAAGAAGGCTTTGGAGTGGGAATAGAAACTGCTTTTAAATGATGAGTTTTGATTCTTGTATTCAGAATTCAATTTTTACAATTCAAAATATTATAAAATGAGCAATTCAAAAACTACAATGGTTGAACCACCGGAAGGTGTTGTTGGTGAGGGTTTTTTTGCAACAAAACTGAATGATGTTGTTGGTCTAGCTCGTGCCAATTCACTTTGGCCTTTACCTTTCGCCACGTCTTGCTGTGGAATTGAATTTATGGCAACAATGGCATCACACTATGACTTAGCCAGATTCGGATCAGAACGTGTAAGTTTTTCTCCAAGACAGGCTGATATGCTGATGGTAATGGGAACTATTTCAAAAAAAATGGGTCCAATTTTACGTCAAGTGTATGAGCAAATGTCAGAACCACGATGGGTAATCGCCGTAGGTGCTTGTGCCTCTTCAGGCGGAATATTTGACACGTACTCTGTCTTGCAAGGTATAGACAAGGTAATTCCTGTTGATGTATATGTGCCAGGTTGTCCGCCCAGACCGGAACAAATTGTAGATGGTGTTATGAGGCTTCAAGAACTCGTAAAGTCGGAATCGGTGCGAAGAAGAAGTTCACCCGAGTATCAGGAATTATTAGCTTCCTATAATATAAAATAAAAGATGGCAATCAACAATATAGATATTCAAGACAAACTTGTTGAAACCTTTGGAGAAAGTGTCTTCAACTTCAATCAAGAATTTGACATTTTTTCTTTTGAAATAGAAGCCTCTAAGA
This sequence comes from Flavobacteriaceae bacterium, assembly GCA_947458575.1. Taxonomy (GTDB): domain Bacteria; phylum Bacteroidota; class Bacteroidia; order Flavobacteriales; family Flavobacteriaceae; genus Flavobacterium. The sequence goes on from CANHBE010000060.1 coordinate 6,168, forward strand.
ATACTGCGGTGCTCTTGTTTCTCAAAAACAGTGAAGAACTGCGATTTCACTTTTTAACAGACTTATGCGGTATTCATTATCCGGATAACGATGAGGCTCATCAATTTGCTATTGTTTATCACATGCACAATTGGTACGAAAACAAACGCATCAAGATTAAGACCTACCTCAGCGCAGCACCTGAAGTTAAATCGATTGCAAATATCTTCCCTGCTGCAAATTGGATGGAGCGCGAAACATATGATTTTTACGGTATTAATTTTATCGGACATCCGCAATTAAAACGAATTTTAAATATGGATGAAATGATTTCCTTTCCGATGCGAAAAGAATTTCCAATGGAAGACAGCGGAAGAACAGATAAGGACGATCGCTTCTTTGGAAGAACGACAATCAATTTATAATTTTTCAGATTCAATAAATGTCAGAACTATTATTATCCCCTGAGCAGCGCTACGCCAAAATAATAAAAGAGCAACTCAACGAAGACGGAAGCGAACTGTCAATCTTGAATTTGGGCCCCACACATCCTGCTACACATGGTATTTTTCAAAATATTCTGTTGATGGATGGCGAGCGAATTTTGGAAGCAGAACCTACCATAGGCTATATTCATCGTGCTTTTGAAAAAATTGCCGAAAATAGACCCTTCTATCAAATTACGCCCCTGACAGACCGTATGAACTATTGCTCATCGCCCATCAATAATATGGGTTGGTGGATGACATTGGAGAAACTTTTGGGAATAGAAGTGCCTAAACGAGCACAATACCTACGGGTCATTGTTATGGAATTGGCCCGTATAACAGACCATTTGATTTGCAACTCCATTCTAGGAGTCGATACCGGAGCTTACACCGGTTTCCTTTACGTGTTTCAATTCAGAGAAAAAGTATACGAAATCTACGAAGAAATCTGTGGCGCTAGGCTAACAACAAACATGGGAAGAATTGGTGGTTTTGAAAGAGACTGGTCTCCAGAAGCGTTTCGTAAACTCAATGTATTCCTGGAAGAATTCCCTAAAGCATGGGAAGAATTCGAAAACCTATTTGAAAGAAACAGAATATTTATAGATCGTACCGTCAATGTTGGTGCTATTTCAGCCGAAAAAGCAATGGCATATGGTTTTACTGGTCCAAATCTTCGTGCAGCTGGTGTCGACTATGATGTGCGAGTGGCTCACCCCTATTCCTCCTATGAGGATTTCGATTTTATAGTTCCTGTTGGTAAATCCGGTGACACTTACGATCGTTTCTGTGTGCGTAATGCTGAAGTTCGCGAAAGTATTAGCATCATCAAACAAGCATTGGCAAAATTACCTGAGGGACCATATCATGCTGATGTTCCGGACTATTACTTGCCTCCGAAAGACGAAGTATATCATAACATGGAAGCGTTGATTTACCATTTTAAAATCGTGATGGGAGAAGTTCCGGTCCCAGTAGCAGAAGTATATCATGCTGTTGAAGGCGGTAACGGCGAAGTAGGATTCTATTTGGTTACAGACGGCAGTAGAACTCCGTATCGTTTGCATTTCCGTCGCCCTTGTTTCATTTACTATCAGGCTTATCCGGAAATGATTAAAGGATCGATGCTTTCTGACGCAATTGTCATCCTTTCAAGCTTAAACGTAATTGCAGGAGAATTGGATGCTTAATAAAGATATGAATAATGAATCAGCAAGTTTGCCTCTCAATAAACAAACCGCTAGCGTGATTCAAAATTTGAAATAAAAAATGGAAAGGACACATTACAAACAGGAAATCAATATCAGTGACGCTCTCATGAGTCGTATCAACGAATTGATTAGTCACTATCCTGAAGACAAAATAAAATCTGCTCTGTTACCCGTTCTTCACGAAGTTCAAGATGCTCACGATAATTGGCTTAGCATTGAATTACAAGACAAGGTTGCCGAAATATTAAAAATCAAACCGATTGAAGTCTATGAAGTGGTTACTTTCTATACTATGTTCAACCAGCGACCTATCGGAAAGTATATGTTTGAATTTTGCCAAACTTCGCCTTGCTGTCTCAATGGCGTTGAGAATCTTATGGATTATACCTGTAACAAACTAGGTGTAAAGGTCGGCGAACCAACAGCTGATGGCCTATTTGAAGTGAGAGGAGTCGAGTGTCTTGGTGCTTGCGGCTATGCGCCAATGATGCAATTAGGCGATTTTTATCAGGAACATTTGACTGAAGCAAAAATCGATCAGCTGATTGCTGATTGCAAAGAGAATAAAATAACGTTACACGATAAATAATATGTCACGAAAAATATTATTAGAGAAGATTAACGTTCCGGGCATTAAGACTTATGAGGTTTACCGCAAAGAAGGCGGCTACGCATCTGTCGAAAAAGCCTTGAAAAAAATGACTCCAGACGAAGTTGTTGAAGAAGTAAAAACTTCTGGTTTGCGCGGTCGTGGTGGTGCCGGATTCCCTGCAGGTATGAAGTGGAGTTTTATTGACAAGAAATCGGGAAAACCAAGACATTTGGTTTGCAATGCCGACGAATCAGAGCCGGGAACTTTCAAAGATCGTTTTCTTATGGAGTATATTCCTCATTTATTAATTGAGGGAATGATTACGTCTAGTTACGCCTTGGGTGCAAATCTATCCTACATATACATTCGTGGCGAATATATGTGGGTATATAAAATATTAGAAAAAGCCATCGCTGAAGCAAAAGCTGCAGGTTGGTTGGGGAAAAATATTTTAGGCTCAGGCTATGATTTGGATTTGTATGTTCAAATCGGCGGTGGTGCCTACATCTGTGGAGAAGAAACTGCTTTGATTGAATCTTTGGAAGGAAAGCGTGGCAATCCGCGTATCAAACCACCATTTCCTGCAGTTTCCGGACTTTGGTCAAATCCTACAGTTGTCAATAATGTTGAAACAATTGCTGCAGTGCCGTGGATTGTTAACAATTCAGGTGCTGATTATGCCGGAATTGGAATTGGAAGATCAACCGGAACGAAGTTAATATCCGCTTCTGGACATGTTAAAAATCAAGGGGTTTTTGAAATTGAACTTGGTTTGAGTGTCTATGAATTTATGAATTCCGATGAGTATCTTGGCGGAATGATTGATGATCGTCCGCTAAAAGCATTCGTGCCGGGCGGAAGTTCTGTGCCAATCTTGCCGGCAAATCTAATTTACAAAACAGCCGCGGGAGAAGATCGTCTGATGACTTATGAGTCATTGAGTGATGGCGGATTTGCGACAGGTTCGATGTTGGGTTCAGGAGGCTTTATTGTTTATAATGATACAGCCTGTATCGTAAGAAACACCTGGAACTTCTCAAGGTTCTACCATCATGAAAGCTGCGGTCAATGTTCTCCTTGCCGAGAAGGAACCGGATGGTTGGAAAAAGTGCTCCACCGAATCGAGAATGGTCATGGACGTGAAGAAGATATTGAGTTGCTTTGGAGCATACAAAGCAAAATCGAAGGAAATACAATATGCCCGTTAGGTGATGCTGCTGCGTGGCCTGTAGCTGCCGCAATTCGTCACTTCAAAGAAGAATTTGAATATCATATTCGTTTTCCTGAAAAAATCAAAAACAGAGATCACTTTGTCAATGAACCCTATGAAAAAGTAAGGCATTTAGTAGCAAAGCAAACAGTTTAAAAGTTGATTGTTGATGTTTGATAGTTGATGTAATCCCAAAAACTAACAACCGACAACCCACAACCAACACACAATATTTATGAAAGTAACGATAGACGGTCAAGCCATAGAAGTAGAACCAGGAACTACAATCCTACAGGCAGCGCGTATGATCGGTGGCGAAAGCGTACCGCCGGCCATGTGCTATTATTCAAAACTAAAAGGTAGCGGAGGTAAGTGCCGCTGTTGTTTGGTGGAAGTTTCCAAAGGAAGTGAAGCCGACCCCAGACCAATGCCAAAACTCGTAGCCTCGTGCGTTACCGGCTGTATGGATGGTATGGAAGTGAACAGCAAATCTTCTCAACGTGTGGAAGAAGCTCGAAAATCAGTTACTGAGTTTTTGCTGATTAACCATCCGCTGGACTGTCCGATTTGTGATCAAGCGGGCGAATGTGATTTGCAAAATCTAAGTTTTGAACACGGTAAATCTCAAACAAGATTTGTTGAAGAGAAGCGAACTTTCGAGCCAGAAGATATTGGTCCAAATATTCAACTCCATATGAATCGTTGCATATTGTGCTATCGTTGTGTGATGGTAGCGGATCAATTGACAGACAATCGTGTTCACGGTGTCTTAGACCGCGGCGACCATTCTAACATTTCGACCTGCATTTCAAAAGCTATTGATAATGAGTTCTCCGGTAACATGATTGATGTTTGTCCGGTTGGTGCATTGACTGATAAAACCTTCCGATTCAAATCGAGAGTTTGGTTTAACAAACCATATAACGCGCATAGAGATTGTTCTAAATGTTGTGGAAAAACAACGGTTTGGATGTTTGGTGATGAAATTCAAAGAGTTACCGGACGCAAAGATGAGTATCACGAAGTGGAAGAATTTATCTGTAATGAATGTCGATTTGATCACAAAGATCCAGCAGACTGGGTTATCGAAGGTCCAAGAAAATTTGAAAAAGACTCCGTAATCAATCAAAATAACTACACTCGAAAATTAAAGAGAGTAGAGATTAATACAGAAAAGAATATATTGCTCGGTCGAGATATCGACCGAAAAAAAATCAGTATGACTTCGACGCCTTTGACCGAAGAAGATATTATTAACCAACAAAAGCTTCACAGCAATGAATAGTACTCTTATCATCGATAAAAGCGTCATCATTCTTATTGTATTTGCTGTTACGATGCTGATGGCTATGTATTCTACTTGGGCAGAACGTAAAGTTGCGGCTTGGCTCCAAGACCGAATCGGCCCCAACAGAGCAGGTCCGTTGGGTTTATTACAACCTTTAGCAGATGGGCTAAAACTATTTTCGAAAGAAGAATTTGAACCCAATACGCCGAATCGATTCCTATTTTTTGTCGGTCCGGCAATTGCCATGAGCACCGCTTTGATGACCAGTGCAGTAATCCCGTGGGGCGATAAACTTCATTTGTTTGGACGCGATATTATCTTGCAAGCGACAGATATCAATGTGGCCTTACTATACATCTTTGCCATTCTCTCCGTTGGAGTCTATGGAATTATGATCGGTGGTTGGGCTTCGAACAACAAATTCTCGCTTATGGGAGCTGTTCGTGC
>CANHBE010000061.1 GCA_947458575.1 Flavobacteriaceae bacterium
AATAGTTGCTTAGCGAACTTAGCGCAGTCCTTAGCGTGCCTTGCGGTTAATTATTTTCGTAACGCATTTTAAATCAGATAAATCCTTACATTTACTACTCAAGATAGAATTCTATGAGGACGTTTTACTTTTTATTTGCGGGTGTTTTGTTTTTTATAAGTGGCAGTGCTCAGATTATTAATTTTCCGGATGCGAATTTTAAGGCGGCTTTGCTGCTTTCTTCGCCGAATACCGAGTACTGCCAAACCGTTAGTGGTGTTAACATTGGGATAGATGTAAATTCTGATGGAGAAGTTCAAGTAAGCGAAGCCATAGCAATTCAAAGGCTTAATTTAAACAGCCTCGGTATTTCTAATTTGTCGGGATTGGAGTATTTTCAGAATTTAGTTTTCTTGTTTTGCGCCAATAATGAATTAACAACACTAGACGTAAGTATGTTGGGCAATTTGAAGAGTATGTCATGTAACAATAATTCTCTTACGTCATTGAACATTGGGAATTTGCCATTGCTTACCGGATTATATTGCAACAATAACTTACTGTCAACCCTTGACATCTCAGGTGCACCACTCAGCGATGGATTTTCTTGTAAGTCTAATCTTCTTCAATCCATATTTATGAAAAATGGCGCCACTCCGCAATATATATTCGTCATTGAGGATAATCCTGACCTTGCATATATTTGTGCTGATGAGTTTGAAATTGCTTTCGTGCAGACACATGTCACTGCGTGGGGTTACAATTGTACTTTGAACTCCTATTGTTCATTTGTTCCTGGAGGTGCTTTTTATTCTATTCAAGGAAATAATAAATATGATAGTAACTTGAATGGCTGCGACGACACGGATAATTTATTCTATCCCAATCTGCGATTTTCCATTACAAGCGGAATTAATAATGGAACCATCATATCAGACAATGTAGGATCATACCAAATACCTGTTCAAGCAGGGAATTATACTTTTTCTCCTATTCTAGAGAATCCTGCCTTTTTTACAATTGTACCCGAGCAAGTCAATATAAGTTTTCCAATTCAAGCAAGTCCATTTACCCAAAATTTTTGTATCAGTCCAAACGGCTCACATCGGGACTTAGAAGTTGTCGTGCTTCCCATAGATAGAGCGAGACCAGGCTTTGATGTTAATTGTAAGATTATTTATACAAATAATGGAACAAGCCCAGAATCTGGAAACATCATCATGAATTTTGACTATGATTTTTTAGATTTCATTACTGCTACTCCAACTGCCGATAGTTCATCTAATACTAATCTAAGTTGGAATTATATTAATTTGCAACCATTTGAATCTCGCGAAATTACCTTCAGGGTTAATCTTAATTCACCCCTTGAATTTCCGCCGCTCAATGCAGGAGATTTTTTAGGTTATGAAGTAAATATTTATCCAATTATTGGTGACGAAAATTTACAAAATAACAGATCAGAATTAAAACAATTGGTTGTCAATTCCTTCGACCCTAACGACAAAACCTGTCTGCAAGGCAACACCATTACACCCGAAATGGTTGGAAAAGATGTCAATTATATGATTCGTTTTGAAAATACCGGAACCGCCAACGCAGAAAACGTCGTGGTGAAAGATATGATTGACACGGCAAAATTCGATATCAATTCGCTAATTCCTTTGGATGGTAGTCATCCGTTTGTCACCAGAATTTCAAATACCAACAAAGTCGAATTCATCTTCGAGAACATCAATTTGCCTTTTGATGATGCGAATAATGATGGTTATGTAGCTTTTAAAATCAAAACCAAACCAACTTTAGTTTTGGGTGATTCGTTTAGTAATACAGCGAGCATTTATTTCGATTACAACTTTCCTATTATAACCGATCCTGCGGTAACGACGGTGGCACTTTTAGAGAATTCCGATTTTGCGTTTGACAATTATTTCAGTATTTATCCGAATCCAGCGAATTCTATTTTAAATATTGAAACGAAGAAAACCATTGAAGTGACTTCTGTCAATATTTACAACACGTTAGGACAAGTGGTTTTGGTGATTCCAAACGCACAGCAAACGAAATCAGTTGATGTTTCTAGTTTGAAAACCGGGAATTACTTTTTGAAGATCAATTCGGATAAAGGAACTTCGAGTGTGAAGTTTGTGAAATTGTAACTGCAAAGAGCGCAAAGTTAATACTTCGTCAGTTCGACTTGCAGTCTCGGGTAGCAAAGAGCGCAATAAGATAAAAAGTACGGGAACACTTGGTTAGCCTTTTTCTTTCACGCATAGCTTACAAAGTTTATCGTAAATTACTGAAAAAAAACCTAGCGAACCTAGCGTAAACCATTGCGAACTTCGCGGTGAAAAATTAAATCCCCAAATAATTACTCGGACTAATCGCCAACAATTCTTTTTTAATTGCTTTCGAAACGTCTAAAGTTTCGATGAAGTCATGAATCGCTTTTTTATCGATAGTCGTATTGGTTCTCGTTAAACCTTTGAGCGCTTCATAAGGATTGGGGTAGCCCTCACGTCTTAGAATCGTTTGAATGGCTTCGGCAACGACCGCCCAATTTTTTTCTAGATCTTCTGCAATTTTAGCTTCGTTCAAAAGCAATTTGTCCAATCCTTTTAATGTCGATTCAAAAGCAATCAACGTATGGCCAAAAGGAACCCCAATGTTCCTAAAAACCGTGCTGTCTGTCAAATCGCGTTGTAATCTTGAGATCGGAAGTTTGGCTGAAAGATGTTCAAAAATTGCATTCGCTAATCCTAAATTTCCCTCGGAGTTTTCAAAATCAATGGGATTCACTTTATGTGGCATCGCCGATGAACCTATTTCCCCGGCTTTGATTTTTTGCTTGAAATAATCCATCGACACATACGTCCAAATATCACGATTCAAATCAATGATGATGGTGTTGATTCGTTTCAACGCATCAAAGAAAGCTGCAAAATGGTCATAGTGTTCGATTTGTGTCGTGGGAAACGAATGATGCAGTCCCAAAGTGCTTTCGACAAATTCATTGCCGAACTTCCGCCAATCTATTGTTGGATACGCCACGAAATGCGCATTGTAATTTCCTGTCGCTCCACCAAACTTAGCTGCAAAAGGCACGTGGAATAGCGAACGCATTTGCTCCTCCAATCGTTCTACGAATACTTCAATCTCTTTTCCTAGTCGAGTAGGAGAGGCTGGCTGGCCGTGGGTTCTCGCCAACATCGGGATGTCGTTCCACTCGTCAGCCAAATCCTTCAGTTTACCTACCAAGGCAATTAACGATTTTAGATAAACGTCCTGAAATGCATCTTTCGTCGAAAGCGGAATTGCCGTATTATTGATGTCCTGTGAAGTCAAACCAAAATGAATAAATTCCTTGTAAGCGTCTAATCCGAGCGCATCAAACTTATTCTTAATAAAATACTCAACAGCCTTGACATCGTGATTGGTCACTTTTTCTGTCTCTTTAATTGTTATGGCATCAGCGGTTGTAAACTCTTGGTAGAGCTTGCGCAGCGACTCAAAAGTACCCACCTCAATGGCTTTAAGCTGCGGCAACGGCAATTCGCAAAGCGCTATAAAATATTCCACCTCCACCAAAATGCGGTAGCGAATTAATGCTTCTTCAGAAAAGTAGGCGGCAAGTGCTGCGGTTTTACCTCGGTAACGCCCGTCAATAGGCGAAATAGTATTGAGTTCATTGAGCGGATTCATGTAGCGTGTTGTTGTTTTTCAGTGCCTAAAGATAACGAGAAAAATTGGGATACGAATTCGTGACTTTTTCTTTTTTAGAAGCTATTTCCTGCTGTTCGCTGTATCTTTTTTGTAACCCTTCGCGAGTTTTTCTAACCCTTTCAGAGTTCCAAACTCTGAAAAGGTTTTGACCTCTACATAGGTTACAAAAAAGGATGCCGCTGCCATCAGGGCTAGGGCTTCTCGTAATCAATCCACAATGGTTTACAACGCAAGCAATTCTTTCGAAACTACTTTCATGCCTTCCGAACCTGTCGCGGCAATAACCTTCAATTTGCGCGGGGCGTTAACAATCATAGCTGGTTTAGGGTCTACATAATACAACGGGATGTCATCTTTGGCATAATGCAGCAAACCCGCAGCTGGATATACTTGCATTGACGTTCCGATGATGATAAGAAAATCTGCTTGTTCGGTAATTTTGATGGCTTCATCCAATGCGGGAACTTCTTCACCAAACCAAACAATATGAGGACGTAGTTGGTGACCTTCGGCGTCGGTATCGCCCCAATGTAAGTCCTTTTCCCAACGGAGAATGTTATGATGATTATTAGTACTTCTTACTTTGAAGAGCTCACCATGTAAATGCAAAACCTTTGTGCTTCCAGCCTGTTCATGTAAATTATCTACATTTTGGGTAATGACATGCACGTCAAAATCATTTTCGAGTTCAGCAATAATAAGATGTCCAACATTGGGCTTTACTTCATGCAACTGTCTGCGTCGCTGATTATAAAAATCAAGTACCAATTGGGGATTTTTCTTAAAACCTTCGGGAGTGGCAACATCCATTACGTCATGACCTTCCCACAAACCATCGCTATCGCGAAACGTTTTGATCCCGCTTTCAGCTGATATTCCGGCGCCGGAAAGGATGACGAGTTTCTTATTTGTAGCCATGCATGCGCTAATTAGTTTTTTGAAAGCAGATAAAATTAGTGAATTCGTAGCGAATCATTTATTTTTGGCAAAATTATTTCTGCATGACTGACCTCGCATATCTCGAGTATCTTGAAGGTTTTTTGACCGAAAGTCGCAAGGCAAAGTTCTTAAAAGTCCTGGCAACGAGAACGAATCACTTTACAGTTGCTATCGAAGACGTATATCAGTTGCATAACACCAGTGCGGTCATGCGGAGTTGCGAAGTTTTTGGTATTCAACAGTTGAATGTCATAGAGGAAAAATTCGGTAAGCGAATCGACAAGGAAATTGCGATGGGCGCCCAAAAGTGGGTTGATGTCAACCGTTTTGAGAGTATTTCGGATTGTGTGGCACAACTCAAGGAGAAAGGCTATCGAATTATCGCCACTACGCCGCACGAGGATGATTGTTTGTTGGATGACTTTGATATTTCGAAACCAGCAGCTTTGTTTTTCGGAACTGAGCGACACGGATTATCTCCTGAAGTGCTAGAGCAGGCTGATGGATTCCTGAAAATACCGATGGTAGGATTTACTGAGAGTCTCAATATTTCGGTTTCTGCCGCCATTATTATTCAGAATTTGATGGGAAGTCTCCACAAATCGAATTTGCATTGGCAGTTAACGGAAGAAGAAATCTTAGAAAAGCGTTTGGATTGGGCTCGAAAGTCGATTAAAGATATTAAGAGAATTGAAGCACGGTATTTTGAGGAGAGATTTCCTGATTAGTTGCTTTACGATATGCTACAACTTGTTTAGCTCTTGTAGAAAATACCATTTTCAAATTGAAATGTCAGTTTAAATTTAAGTTTAGTCGTGGATGTTTATGTTAGCCCTAGCCCTGATGGCAGCGGCAGCCCGCAGCTTGCGAGGACTATAGCGGACAGCAGGTTCCCGGCTCCTAAACCGGTAAATGATTACGAGCGACCAACAGCTATTTCTTCTTCAACACCTTATAATCTTCATAGCAGCCGCTAATCGCATCCATGATTTGTAAATCGTTAGCAGTTCTGATGAAAGCCTCAGAATAGTTGCAGTGTTCTAAAATCTCGGCAATATCTTTTTTGTCAATTCCAAGCATCATGGCAAGCGTTTCGCGATCGTATTTAGATTCGAGCAAGTTTCGCACTGTTTCATCCTTTTTGATTTGCTTCAAACGCTTGAGTTCCCTGCCTTTTTTGCCAAAGAAATTGTAGAGCATATCAGCGGGATTAAACATCGACCCCAAAATATTGCCAAAAGCACCCGGAGCATATTCGCCGGCTTCATAGCCTTGAGGCAGTCCGGAAATGCTGTAACGATAGTTGTTGCCAAGCGGAATTAATTTAGAATCGACTTCTAGATATCCGGTAAGTTGGTAAGGCTGTATAATAATTTCCTCTAAGGCGATAGCCTTTTCGGTCATTTGAATTTTTGTTGTTTTGTTTTTAATCCAGTCGTTAGTGACACGAATTTTTAATGATTGGAAACCAATATAGGAAAGTAGTAATGTATCGTTTGCTGTGGCGCTGATTTCAAAAGTTCCTTTTTCGTTCGACACTTCACCGACAACTTTGTTGAGGTTGATGATATTAACGTTGGAGATGGGTTGATTGGTATTGTCGTTGAAAATGGTTCCTGAAACCTTGGTTTGGTCTTCCTTTACTTGTGAAAAAGAAAATAGGGAGTATTGTAAAAAAAGAAAGACTACAAGATATCTCATACGGGATTTTAAAGGCTTAAAAGTAGTAAAAACGCCCCAAGATATTTTGTAGTCTTCAATTTTATTATCAGAAAATTAACAAACAAATGTTAGCTTTTTCGCGGTCTTCTTGCTCTAGGTGATTCTGATGATTCTTGCGAGCGACGCGCTGGTCTATCCGAAAAACCTTCAGATCTTGGTGCGTCAGAACGTCGAGGTGCCCGATCAGATGAAAAGCCACCTTCTCTTTTGGGAGCAGATGAACTTCTTCCGCCAAAACCGGAATCTTTTCGCGGACCGAAGCCACCACTTCGCGGGCCGCTGCTTCGTTCGCTTCTGAAACCGCCGCCGCCAGAACTTCTTCTTTCACCACCGAAACTTCTTTCCCCACCGAAACTTCTTCCGCCACCAGAACTTCTTCCGTTATGATCCCGTCTGCCACCGCCATCATTCTTAGAGATTTCCACGTTGATTCGTCTGCCTTCTAAAGTAATATTATTCAGAATTTCCATGACCTTGTCTGTATGCTCCGGATCGGTGTTGAAGAAAGAAAAGCCTTCTTTCACATCCACTTTATACACATCGTCACGACCTAAGTCTAGTGTTTCTTTGAGGAAATCTTTCAAGGTCATCCAGTCGAAGTTGTCTCTTGAACCGATGTTTACAAAGTAACGCACAGCTCCGCCACTGTTAAATTCTCTTGGTTCACGGTCATCTCTTTCTCTGCGGTCATTACCCGAGGATTGTGCCGACAAATCGCGCGTTTTTTTATAGTAATTGATAAAACGATTGAATTCAACCGAAACCATTTTCTTGATCAATTCCTCTTTCGATAATCCTTCCAGGACGTTATTAATGGCTGGCAGGTAATTGTCAATTTCGTGATCAACTTCTGTATCCTTGATTTTATTGGCTAAATGTAATAGTTGTATTTCGCAGATTTCAATTCCGGATGGAATGGTCTTCTCTTCAAATTTTTGTTTGATGATCCGCTCGATAGCTGAGATCTTTCTAATTTCACTTTTGGTAACAATCACGATAGAAGTTCCCAATTTACCCGCTCGACCGGTTCTTCCAGATCTGTGGTTATAGGTTTCGATTTCGTCAGGCAATTGATAATTGACCACGTGCGTTACGTTGTCAACATCAATACCACGTGCAGCAACATCGGTTGCAACCAACATTTGAATTTGTCTTCCGCGGAAGGATTTCATCACTGAATCACGTTGTGCCTGTGATAAATCGCCATGTAATGCAGCTGCGTTATATCCGTCTTCAATTAATTTCTCAGCTACTTGTTGGGTATCTCGTTTGGTTCGACAAAACACCACCGAGAAAATATCAGGATTTGCATCTGCCAAGCGCTTGAGTGCTTCATAACGATCTCTTGCATTCACTAAGTAGAATTCATGAGAAACCGTTGCCGACCCAGAATTTTTTGCACCGACAGTAATTTCCTGTGGATTTTCCATGAATTTTTTCGCAATACGTGCTACTTCTTGAGGCATCGTTGCCGAAAATAGCCAAGTGCTTTTTTCTTCAGGAGTGTCGGATAGAATCGAGACAATGTCTTCATAGAATCCCATGTTAAGCATTTCGTCGGCTTCGTCTAGGACACAATAATCGATGTTTTTGATATTCACCAAACCTCTGTTGATCATATCTTGCATTCTACCGGGAGTTGCAACAATAATTTGTGCCCCACGCTTGATTTCTCTTGCTTGTTCTGTAATACTGGCTCCACCGTAGATTGCCACTACATGAATACCTTTTTCGTATTTCGAATATAATTTAATTTCATTGGTAATTTGTAAGCAAAGCTCACGGGTTGGAGATAAAATTAACGCTTGCGTATTTCTGTTGTCAGCATCAATTTTTTGGATCAGCGGAAAACCAAATGCAGCGGTTTTCCCAGTTCCTGTTTGGGCTAACGCTACTAAGTCTGTGTCTTGTTCCAATAGCATTGGAATCGCTTTTTCCTGGACTTCGGTCGGATTCTCAAATCCTAGATCGATAATCGCACGCTGTAGCGATTCTTTCAATCCTAATTGTTCAAATTTGTTCATTCTTTATTTTTAAATTAACTTCAATCTTATCAGCCTTGTGGGCTTCAATTCGCGTGCAAAAGTACGCCTAATAAACGAGATAATCTAATTGAAAAATGAGATTTGGTATTTTATTAATTATTGAAAATCAATTAGATATGATTTATATTTCGAATTTTGTATTTTGAATTTTGAATTTGACGTTCGCGATGATGATCTTGTGATTTGTTTTTGATTCGAAATCACTGGTCATAATGCAGAAAATCAATAAGCTGTTTTGTTGCTTTTCCACGGTGGCTGATTTGTCCTTTTTGCTCAAGTGTCAATTCGGCAAATGTCTCGGAAAAACCTTCCGGCTGAAAAATGGGATCGTAACCAAAACCTTTTTCACCAGTTTTTTTTGCAGTTATTTTACCTTTTGCAATTCCGGTAAAAAGATGCTGTTTGCCTTTAAGATTTAGCGCAATGACTGTTTTAAATTGTGCTTTTCGGTGAGATTGATCCTCCAGATTTTTGAGGAGTTTATCCATATTGTCAGCTGCATTTCTCTGTGGCCCTGCATAATGTGCTGAGTCAACTCCCGGCTCTCCATGTAGCGCATCTACTTCTAAACCGGTGTCATCGGCAAAGCAATCATAGCCATATTTTTCGGTAATATAATTGGCCTTTTGGATGGCATTGCCTTCTATAGTGTTGGCGGTTTCAGGAATGTCTTCATGACAACCGATATCGCTCAAGGAAACCAACTGTATGGTATCAGGCATCAAGGCTTGTATTTCTTTTACTTTATTGGCGTTGTTAGTGGCAAAAACGATTTTCATATTTCAGAATTATTTGGGTTAAAGATAGATTTTCCTCTCGAGAAATGTTTCTTAATGTGTCCGTTTGAAAAATAATTATCTTGCGAAAAAATATTAGTCATGAAACGACCTTTACTTTCCTTCATTTTTGCGATGAGTTTTTTTTGGAGCTCGGCGCAATTACAGATACAAAATACGCAAACTGCTCAAGAATTGGTTTTGAATTCGTTCTTGGGAGAGAATATTTCGGTGAGTAATGTAAAGTTCAATGGCTCAACAGCTGCAGCTCAAGCCATTCGCGATCAAGTCGGGAAGTACTCCAATGGCTCCGGTGCTCTTGGTAGCGAACAAGGATTATTATTAACAACTGGTAAAGTTTTCGTGGCTGCTGGGCCAAATAATTCCGCTTCGTTGAGCTCGGTTACCGCTACGCCATTTTCCGGAGATGCTGATTTGGCTTTGATATCAGGTTCCGCCGTCCGTAACGTATGTAATTTAGAATTTGATTTTATTCCAAATGGCGATACTGTTTTTTTTGAATATATTTTTGCTTCGGAGGAATATCCTGAGTTTGCAAATTCTTCTTTCAATGACACGTTTGCCTTATTGCTGAGTGGTCCCGGGATTTCAGGACCTTTTGGTGATAATGCCCAAAACATTGCATTGATTCCCGGTAATTCGCAACCAGTAAGCATCAATAACCTGAATAATGGGATTTCAAACTCTGGGCCTTGCGAGAATTGTGCTTATTATGTCAGTAACGGAACTGGTAATACACCAGCAGTCAATACAGCGATGCAATACGACGGGCGTTCGACTATTTTGACTGCAAGAGGAACCGTTGTAGCAGGTTCAACTTATCATTTGAAGGTTATCCTCGGAAATATTGGCGATAATTTATATGACTCGGCATTATTTCTTGTGGGAGAAAGCTTGCGATCGGCTACTTTGGGTACGGATAATTTTGAATCAGAAACGGTAAATGTATTTCCGAATCCCGCACATGATTTTATCGAGTTCAGTTCAGAAATGAGTCTGGCTCAAGTGAAATTTTATGATATGCAAGGCCGAATGTTGAAACAGCTAATAATACAAAACGAGTCGCGAATCGATGTAGCTGAACTGCAGTCAGGCACTTATATTGTGGAATTTGTGAGTCGTAATGAAAAAATTTATCGACAAAAACTGATGGTGAAATAGGTAATTCAGATTTAGCTATCGTGAAAACAATCACAGTTTTTTTCTGCCCTAAATTTGCTAAAATGATTGATGAGAAATACATTGCCTCATTGATTGTATTGATCATTAATGCTTCGTTCGTCCAAGCACCGATTTAAGATTTGGTTGATTTACAGGCGATCGATTCAACCGGAAAAATCATCAAGTAAGTCTTTGGTAATCAGATTTCATTAGAACAGTTAAGTTTCAAAGACCGCGAAATCATTTTTCAAATCGATCTTCACCCGAATCAGAAAATCATGTATTTCCATCATCTCAAAACTTTTAAAAACGATACTTCATTTGAAGCGATTTCTGATTTAATCCTGCAATAAATGCAAAAAAAAAGGCGCCAATAGTTGACGCCTTTTTTTACTTTAAAAATGGAATTAATTCACCATCAGTTTTGCAGTAGCTCCTGAAGCGGTTTTGATGAAGTAAACGCCTCTATTGAATGAACGTGTGTCAATAGTAGCAGTGTTTTTAGACTCCAAAATTACTTTTCCGGTCACATCCGATACGATAATGTCTTCCGTTTGGCTCAAAGTGACAACTTCCCGGTTTGAAGGATTAGGATATACTTTTAGATTTTTGTTATTCGCTTCGAATTGGGAAACACTTAATGTAGTTGCAGCAGCTACAGTTACCATGTCAAAGCGAGCATTCCCTAGCCCATCGTAAGTAGAAGTTGCATTTGCAGCTAGATAATCTCCTGCAACTGGATCAAATGCACCAACTATTCTAAAAGCTGCATTCGCATTATTATCAATTTCTGTAAAAGCTGATAAATCTGCTGTTCTCAAGTTGTACCAAATATCGCCAGTTGCCGGTCCCGGGATAGCAGTACCAGGAGTGAAAGTAAAGGTTTGCGCATCAACCCATACTGGGTTTGCGGTCGTTCTATCTGCAGTATACTG
>CANHBE010000062.1 GCA_947458575.1 Flavobacteriaceae bacterium
CGTAAATTTCTTCTCATTTAGAATTTGAGCAAGCATTTCTTGCGCGTCCTGAAAAACAGAAGTTGCCTGTTCACCAACGACCTCATCTGTTAAGATTGCAGGATACTTACCAAATAACTCCCAAGTTCGAAAAAACGGCGTCCAATCTATAAAAGGTACTAAAGTTTCGACATCAACCTCAATAGTTCTTGTTCCGATAAAAGCAGGTTTCTTCGGACTGTAATTCTCCCAATCCAACAAGAGCTTATTTCTCCTAGCCTCTTCAATAGTCAGGAAGTTCTTATCTCGACTTCTATTCAAATAACCTTCGCGCAATTCGTCATATTCTATGCGTAAAGCTTCGGTATAGGACTTTCGATCTGAATTGAGTAGATTTCCCGCTACGGTAACCGCACGAGAAGCATCATTTACGTGAACAACCGTTTCGCGATATTCGGGAGCTATTTTAACTGCAGTATGCGCTCTAGAAGTCGTGGCGCCACCTATCATCACGGGAATCTTAATATTTCTTTTGTCAAGTTCTTTAGCTAGATAAACCATTTCATCCAACGATGGCGTAATCAAACCACTCAAGCCAATGATATCTACATTTTCTGTGACTGCAGTCTCAATGATGCGCTCGGGTTGCACCATAACACCCAAATCGATAATTTCGTAGTTGTTGCAGCCCAACACAACAGAAACAATGTTTTTTCCGATATCATGAACATCGCCTTTGACTGTTGCCATCAGAATTTTTCCTGCAGAGGAAGATTTACCATCTTTCTGCGCTTCGATAAACGGCAATAAGTAAGCAACTGCTTTTTTCATCACACGAGCCGATTTGACTACCTGCGGTAGAAACATTTTCCCGGAGCCAAACAAATCTCCTACGACGTTCATTCCGGTCATCAAGTTGATTTCGATAACCTCTATTGGGCTACTGGCAGCAGCTCGCGCTTCCTCCACATCAATTTCGATAAAAGCGTCTATTCCTTTGACCAACGAATGTGTTAAACGTTCCTGCACAGTCCCGGACCGCCACTCTTCAATTGCTTTCTCATTGCTCTTGGAGTCACCTTTGATATTCTCGGCAAAATCTAGTAGTCGTTCTGTCGCATCTTCCCGTCGGTTGAGCAGCACATCTTCAACATATTCGAGCAAATCTTTGGGGATTTCGTCATATACTTCTAACATTTCGGGATTGACGATTCCCATAGTCATGCCATGTTGAATAGCATGATACAAGAACGCAGAGTGCATCGCTTCGCGAACTTTGTCGTTACCTCGAAACGAGAAAGAAACATTGCTGACACCACCGCTCACATGCGCGTAGGGCAAATTCTCTTTAATCCATTTAGTGGCTTTGAAAAAATCCAGTGCGTTGAGTTTGTGTTCTTCCATACCGGTTCCGACCGGGAAGATATTGGGATCGAAGATGATGTCCTCGGCCGGAAAGCCAACCTGCTCTACTAAGATATCATAGGAACGTTTGCAAATTTCAATTCGTCTTTCGTAGTTGTCGGCTTGACCTTTTTCGTCAAAAGCCATGACGATTACAGCAGCACCATATCGCTTGATGAGTTTAGCATGATGAATAAATAGAGCTTCTCCCTCTTTGAGCGAAATGGAATTGACCACACATTTTCCTTGCACGACTTTTAGTCCCGCTTCAATTATTTCCCATTTCGAACTATCAATCATCACCGGTACACGGGAAATATCAGGTTCAGCTGCCATTAGATTTAGAAAAGTAGTCATTGCGTGAACACCATCAAGCATGCCCTCATCCATATTGACGTCGATAATCTGCGCGCCGCCTTCAACTTGATCACGCGCAACAGAGAGCGCTTCGTCGTAGCGTTCTTCTTTGATCAAGCGAAGGAATTTACGAGAACCTGTAACGTTGGTTCGTTCGCCTACGTTGACGAAATTGGTTTCAGGCGTAACAATGAGTGGTTCAAGCCCCGATAATTTAAGATATTTTGATTCTACCATTCTATTATTTTTTGCAACGAAATGCTGAATTTTTATCTTTTACAATTCGTACATTCATTGCTATTCTTTGTTATATTGCATTTGATTTATTCTCTGCGAAGCGCGGCTCAAATTCTGCCGCAACTTCAGCAATCAACTTAATATGTTCCGGAGTTGTTCCGCAACAACCGCCAATAATATTGACCAAATTCTCGCTCAAGTATTCTCGAATAAGGTTTTGCATTTCTTCTGGTGTTTGGTCATATTGCCCGAATGCATTAGGCAAGCCGGCATTGGGATGCGCAGAAATATTCAAAGAAGTATTTCTTGCGAGTCTCTTGAGATATGGCTTCAATTGATCGGCACCTAAAGCACAGTTAAACCCTACACTCAAAAGTGGAATATGAGATATAGAAATCAAAAAAGCTTCTACAGTCTGACCCGACAGCGTTCGTCCTGAAGCATCAGTGATAGTTCCCGAAACCATAATGGGAATATCGATGTTCCGTTCTTCTTTTACCTCTTCAATAGCAAACAAGGCTGCTTTAGCATTCAGGGTATCAAAGATTGTTTCTACCAAAAGAAGATCGCATCCACCGTCGATTAAGGCTTCAACTTGTTGTTTGTATGCGATGCGTAATTCATCGAAAGTGACCGCTCGAAATCCGGGATCATTTACATCCGGACTCATACTGGCTGTTCGATTGGTTGGGCCGATAGACCCGGCAACGAATCTAGGTTTGTTTGGGTTTTTTGCTGTAAACTCGTCGGCGACTTCCCGTGCAATTTTGGCTGATTGAAAATTGAGTTCATACACCAAGTCTTCCAAGTGATAATCAGCCATCCCGATGGTTGTGCTGGAAAATGTGTTGGTTTCGACGATGTCTGCGCCGGCGTCAAAATATTTCGCGTGTATTTCTCGTATCGCATTCGGTTGGGTTATCGATAGTAAATCGTTGTTGCCTTTGAGCGGATGTGGAAAATCTCTAAATCGATCGCCTCGAAAATCTTCTTCAGAAAAATTGTAGCGTTGCAGCATGGTTCCCATAGCTCCGTCGAGAACGAGTATTCGGTTTTGAATTGCTTGTTGAATTGTTGACATATATCAGTTGTAGGTTGTCGGTTGTCTGGTTTCTGACGAAAGACAGACAT
The DNA here is from genome assembly GCA_947458575.1 of Flavobacteriaceae bacterium. Classification (GTDB taxonomy): domain Bacteria; phylum Bacteroidota; class Bacteroidia; order Flavobacteriales; family Flavobacteriaceae; genus Flavobacterium. Next base: position 3,109 of record CANHBE010000062.1, read on the forward strand.
TCAGACGTTTGTTGTTATGAAATCGATTGCCTAGCCCCGATGGCAGCGGCATCCTTTTCTTTAACCCTTTCAGAGTTTTGAACTCTGAAAGGGTTAAAGAAAAGATACAGCGTACAGCGGGATTAGCTACTGAAATAAATTCAGCATACATCCTAAAAAAATAAATGTTACCGTAAAAGTGAGAGAATTTCTCGTGGTTATCTGTCCAAGTTTGCACTTGGTAGAATGTAGCACCTTCTTTAAGGTAAAGGGTTGCTAAGCTTTCATCGGGTCTAATCCCTCTGGCTTTCGTGATAACGATCATTAAAATTAAGAACTCGGCAAAGTACGGTAATAGAATTGGGTTTTGCAACAACTCGGCAAAAAATATATACGACAACGTTGTAGTTTGAAGCGTTAGGGCTTTTGGGCAAAAAAAAAGTCTTTGGAAAACCAAAGACTCTTTTTGTAGTGAACCGTTAATCGTTATCTCTTGATTACTTTGGTTGTACCTGTTCCTTCTGCTGTAGTTATTTTCATGAAATAAACTCCGGCATTCAAATCAGCAATATTCATTTGGCTTGTCATTCCTTTCACTTCTTTCACGATACGACCGTTCATGTCCGTCATTTGAATAGCGGTGATTTCGTTGTTAGAGTTGTTTGCTACGTTAATTACGTTAGCAGCAGGATTTGGCCATACAGAAAAATTGCTTTTAAAGAAAGCGTCTGTCGAAAGTGGACGATCAACGCTAAGGGCATCTAAACCAATGATGTTTGAATTTGCTCCAGATGGACCTCCATCAGTTACAAAATATCTGAACCCGAGTTTACATGAGGTTGGAGCACCTAAACCATCAACAGTGTATGTATACTGTGTCCATGTTAATGGATATCCAGCTTGAGCTAGAGTTGGATTGATTTCAACAGCTAATTCCAAATAATCACCCAAACCTGCGCTTCCTCCTGATGGCGCAGCTGTAAACTCACCATTTGTACTGATTCTTAATTGCAAGTTATCTGCAAATGAAGGAGCTGTTCCACCTTGACGCGTGTAAAAAGTGATAACATCACCATCTTGCAAAGTGATTGCTGGAGTCATTAACCAGTTACTGATTGTACCTGTACCAGTTGTACTATTAAAATTACATAATGTAAAAGATGTAGCTGCTCCGTTGAAGGCACCTGTGAAAGCAGTTCCACCACCTTGTGCCCAAGTGGAAGCACCAACAGGTGTACTTTGATTTGTTTGTGTCCATCCAAGACCCGCAAGAGCGGTAAATGTGTCAAAGTTCTCTGTAAACAAATTTTGAGCTTGTGATGCTCCAATTGTTAGTACCAAAGAAAAAGAAAGTAATAGTTTTTTCATAATGAAATAATTAAGTTGTTTAAGATGCAAATCTAATAATAAAAAACTACTCCAAAAAACTTTTTTCTAATCAAAAATGGTTTCATACATTTGCTCCCGAATTTCAAGAGGAAAAATTTGACCTGATTGCAACCTCTGACGCTAACTTGTTGGACGTCAAAAAAAATGCTAAAGCGGAAATCTCTCCTTTAGTTGCTCAGCAGTCTTATTTACCGAAACAATAATTTATTTAAATTAAAACATTATGGCTTATTTATTTACGTCTGAGTCAGTGAGTGAAGGACACCCGGACAAAGTAGCTGATCAAATTTCAGATGCATTAATTGATAACTTTATGGCTTTCGACCCGAAATCGAAAGTAGCTTGCGAAACTTTGGTGACAACTGGTCAAGTGATTTTAGCAGGTGAAGTAAAATCAGACACTTACTTAGATGTGCAGAACATTGCGCGCGAGGTGATTCGCAAAATTGGTTACACCAAGAGCGAGTATATGTTTGAGGCAGATTCTTGCGGTGTTCTTTCAGCGATACACGAGCAATCTGCAGATATCAATCAAGGTGTTGAAAGAGCCAATCCGGAAGATCAGGGTGCTGGAGACCAGGGAATGATGTTCGGTTATGCGACAAACGAAACCGAAAATTATATGCCACTGGCTTTGGATTTATCTCATGCTCTATTGATTGAATTGGCCAACCTCAGAAGAGAAAATAACGAAATAAAATACTTGCGTCCGGATGCCAAATCACAAGTTACTTTGGAATATTCCGACGACAATAAACCGGTTCGTATTGATGCAATTGTCATTTCGACTCAGCATGATGATTTTGATGAAGAAGCAAAAATGCTCGCTAAGATCAAGAGTGATTTAATTTCGATCTTGATTCCTCGTGTGAAGGCAAAATATCCTGAATATGCGCATTTATTTAACGACCAAATTCAATATCACATTAATCCAACCGGAAAGTTTGTAATTGGTGGTCCACATGGAGACACTGGATTAACAGGGAGAAAAATCATTGTGGACACTTACGGCGGAAAAGGCGCGCATGGTGGTGGTGCTTTCTCCGGAAAAGACCCGAGTAAAGTAGACCGAAGTGCTGCTTATGCCACGCGTCACATTGCCAAGAATCTTGTAGCAGCAGGAGTTGCTGATGAAATTTTAGTGCAAGTTTCTTACGCAATTGGAGTTGCGAAGCCAATGGGGATTTTCGTTGAAACCTACGGAACTTCGAAAGTAAATATGACAAACGGTGAAATTGCTAAAAAAGTGGAGTCGATTTTTGATATGCGTCCGTACTTTATCGAACAGAGATTAAAATTGAGAAATCCAATCTACAGCGAAACTGCTGCTTATGGTCACATGGGTAGAAATCCTGAAACTGTAACCAAGACATTTACTGCGCCGGGTGGAGCTTCAAAAACGGTAAGCGTAGAGTTATTTACATGGGAAAAACTCGATTTTGTAGACAAAGTGAAAGCAGCGTTTGGATTGTAACCAAATCGCTTGTAAATATTTCAACAAATAGCCTGTCAAAAGCCCGATTCATTTTGAAATCGGGCTTTTTTTGTCTCAGTAGAATGGCTTAACATATTGAGGATTCAAATGCGCATCAATTTCGAAAAATAAACCTTAAATTCGTTCCGATGAAAAAGACTTATCTACTGTTTTGGCTGTTTTGTTTTTCGAACGTTTTGGCGCAAAAATCTATATTGGTAAATACTGTCAATCTGAAGGCTGATTCATTTGTTGGTTATGATGCACTTGGTGCCATTTACTCTATTACTGACAATGTCTTTACTAAGTTCGTTGATAATCAGCAATGGCAATATAAGAATCCACAGTTGGGAAGAATCACTAAAGTTGATCTTCAGAATCCACTGAAAATTGTTCTGTTCTATCAAGATTTCAATACCGTTGTTTTGGTTGACAACCAATTAAATGAAACAGCACGAATTAATCTTAACGACTCTGAAAACACCATTTTACCTTCTGCGATAGGGCTGGCTGCCGGAAATCGGCTTTGGATTTACGACAGTCTAACCCTACGAATAGGTCTCTATGATTATGGGAAACGTGAATTAAAGAATCTAACAGTACCATTTACGAATAACATCAAATCATATAGTAGCAACTTCAACTATTTTAGATGGACGGACGAGGTTGGCAATGCATTCGAATGTGATGTGTACGGAAAAATCAAATCGTATGGTGTTTTACCCGTTCTTGAGCGTTTGCAGTGGATTTCCGATACGAAATTGATATATGAAGTCGATGACCACTTATTCCTATACGACCTCGAAGAAAACAAATCTACCTTGATTGAACTTGAAGAAAAAAGCTTTAAAAATTTTACCTATATCGACCAAATTTTGTCTATTTTTACCAACCATCGAATTACTAATTATAAATTAGCAGACTAGTAATGCACATAGCAGTAGCAGGAAATATAGGAGCAGGAAAAACGACCCTAACACGCTTGTTAGCGAAACATTTTAAGTGGGAACCTCATTTTGAAGATGTAGTAGACAACCCTTATTTGGATGATTTTTACCATCAGATGGAGAGATGGTCTTTCAATTTGCAAATCTATTTCCTCAACAGTCGTTTTCGTCAAATTCTACAAATCAGACAAAGTGGTAAAAAGATCATCCAGGATCGGACGATTTACGAGGATGCGCACATTTTTGCACCGAATTTGCATGCCATGGGACTCATGACTAATCGTGATTTTGAGAACTATAAGTCATTATTCGAACTGATGGAAACTTTGGTAGAAGCTCCCGATATGCTGATCTACCTGCGAAGCTCAATCCCTAACTTGGTCTCTCAAATTCACAAAAGAGGTCGCGAATATGAGAACTCAATTTCTATTGATTACCTGAGCAGACTTAATGAACGTTATGAGGCATGGATTCACACATACACTAAAGGGAAATTGCTGATTATTGATGTTGACAACATCGATTTTGTCAATAATCCGGAAGATCTTGGGATGATTTTAGATAAGATTAATGCGGAATTGAATGGCTTGTTTTAAACGCCACTGTTTACAGCACCTCTAATTTTCGGAGATATTTTTCTATTTGGCGACGGTTACTGACAACGTGCATTACGGCGTGTTCCATTATTTCTTCGATATCATAGATTTTTCCCCAACTCGTCTTGATTTTCTTGTCATCATTGAGTTCCTCTAACTCGTCATCGTAGATATGCTCAAAGGTTTGGTCAGTGTAGTTAATTAAAGCATCTAGATCTTTGTAGTACTCACCAGAGCTCATTTTAATCATTCTTCCTGGTCGGTTGTCCGGAATTCTTTTCAGTTTTCGAATATATCCGGCATATGAATAACCTGAACTTACAACGTGAGTTAAAATTGTTTGAATAGACTGACAATTAAGATCTTGAGTATTTGAGTCAACTATAGTTGTTAAATTTGCATAAGACATGTCTTGCGCAACCTGCTGTAGTGCTACAAGTACATTTCTGTAATCAGAGACTAATGCTTCAACATCTTTTCGATTGCCACTTTTTGTCATTTTCAACCTTTCCTTGTAACTTTTTCGGTGGCTAATATAATAATAAATCAATGTCGCTTTCACCTCTGAAAAATAAAATATCAACAGAGTAATACGCAAAAAAAAGCCCCGCAATGCGGGGCTAGATATTGTTATCAGAGCGATTATTTCACGGCGTCAACTTTTGCCTTGACTTCAGCTTCTGTTCCTTCGAACGTTTGCGTCGCTGATGTTCCATTGACTGTGGTAGTAACCGTAGCTTTTGCTTTTCCATCTTTGTTGATGATTTCAACGCGCACATTTTTGTCTGCCCCGGTCATTGCAGCATCTTTCTTTTCACAACATTCTTTTTTAGCGGGAGCTACAAATTTTCCATCCGCATCATAGTGTGACAAGCACATTTCTTTCTGTTCCGGCGAACAACCTAAACTATCACACATTGCTGCACATTCCTCTTTAGTCATTTCAGCACATTTGCTCATATCGCATCCACCCATCATTACGCTGTCACATTCCATTTTCATTTCCATCTTGATCATTTTCGTGGACGCATCATGGCTTCCATTTCCTAAGATTGGAGCAATTACTAACCCAATCAAACAAGTTAATTTGATTAAGATATTCATCGATGGTCCAGAAGTATCTTTAAATGGATCACCAACAGTATCTCCGGTTACAGCCGCTTTGTGCGCATCTGAACCTTTGTAAGTCATTTCACCATTGATCATCACTCCGGCTTCAAAAGATTTTTTAGCATTATCCCACGCACCACCGGCATTATTTTGAAACACTGCCCAAAGTACACCAGAAACGGTCACCCCTGCCATATATCCTCCGAGCATTTCTGCAATGAGTTGATTGTTATCACCGTAAACCAATTTACCCAACAATACGATAGCGATTGGGAAACCGATTGTCATAATTCCAGGCAACATCATTTCACGTAGTGCCGCTTTGGTCGAAATCTCAACACATTTGCCGTATTCTGGTTTTCCGGTTCCTTCCATAATTCCGGAAATTTCTTTGAATTGGCGACGCACTTCATAAACCATGTCCATTGCAGCTCTTCCAACAGAATTCATTGCAAGAGCAGAGAAAACAACCGGGATCATACCTCCAACAAAAAGCATTGCCAACACAGGCGCTTTAAAAATATTGATTCCATCAATTCCTGTAAAGGTTACATATGCTGCGAACAATGCTAGAGAAGTCAAAGCTGCAGAAGCAATTGCGAATCCTTTTCCTGTTGCCGCTGTAGTATTTCCTACAGAGTCCAAAATATCTGTACGTGTTCGAACTTCTTTCGGTAATTCGCTCATCTCAGCAATTCCACCTGCGTTGTCAGAAATTGGTCCAAACGCATCAATGGCTAATTGCATTGCTGTTGTAGCCATCATAGCTGAAGCTGCTAAAGCGACACCATAAAATCCTGCTAAAGCATATGAAGCCCAAATAGCACCGGCAAACAAAAGGACAGTTGGAAAAGTAGAAATCATACCAGTTGCTAATCCAGCGATTACATTTGTTCCCGCACCAGTTGATGACTTTTGAACAATTGCCAAAACCGGCTTAGTACCTAGACCTGTATAATATTCTGTAACAGATGAAATAGCACCACCAACGATCAGTCCGATGATAGTAGCGTAGAATACTCTCATAGATGAGATATCTTGTAATCCTTCTCCGTAAAACTCCATTTTCATAGTAGCCGGTAGCATATATTGCACTAAGAAGAAACAAGCAATTGCTGTAAGGATGATTGAAACCCAGTTTCCGATATTAAGCGCTTTTTGAACTTGTGCTTCTTTTGCGCTATCATCTGATATTTTCACTAACATGGTTCCGATGATTGAAAATAAGATTCCAAATCCTGCGATTGCCATTGGCAACAAGATTGGACCTACTCCACCAAATGCATCTTGAATACTTCCACCCATGTCTTTGATCACGTAATTTCCTAAAACCATAGCTGCCAATACCGTTGCCACATATGACCCGAATAAATCAGCTCCCATACCAGCGACATCACCCACATTGTCTCCAACATTATCGGCGATGGTAGCAGGATTACGTGGGTCGTCTTCAGGAATCCCTGCCTCTACTTTACCTACTAAATCTGCACCTACGTCAGCGGCTTTGGTATAAATTCCACCACCTACTCTAGCGAACAAAGCAATTGATTCCGCTCCAAGAGAAAAACCCGCCAAAGTTTCTAAAACGATGGTCATATCTTCTGTGGTCGTCCATGCGCCACCCATGAATATATTAAAAAATACAATGAAGAATCCTGTTAGACCTAAAACAGCTAAACCGGCTACACCAAGCCCCATTACCGTTCCTCCACCGAAAGAAACTTTCAAGGCTTGAGGCAAGCTTGTTCGGGCCGCTTGTGTTGTACGAACATTGGTTTTGGTTGCGATTTTCATCCCCATATTTCCTGCTAACGCCGAAAAGAAAGCTCCGAAAACAAAAGCAATCACAATAAGTAAGTGCGTTTTCACTCCGGGCAAGAAAGTGATTCCGGCCAATACTGCACTCGCAATTACCACAAAAATGGCAAGCAATCTGTACTCAGCTTTCAAAAACGCCAATGCACCTTCATAGATATAATCTGAAATCTCTTTCATCTTACCGTCTCCGGCATCTTGTTTCAATACCCAAGCTCTTTTCATTGCCATAAAAAGCAATCCAATTAATGCCATGATTATCGGCACATAAATCATCATTGATTCCATAAATATAATTTTTGTTATAAATTTTATCGCGTGCAAAAGTAACAAAACATTAACAAAAAACAAGTGTATCAGTTGATTATTGTCTTTGCTTTGCGAATCTACTCGTAGTTGTATGAAATCTCACGATTTCTTTTCTTGAGATAGTGATGCCACAGCAGAAAAGTGGCGTAGGAGCGAAATGGTTTCCAATTTTCCGAATACAACAAAATTTCCTCCTTTGTTTGAATTTTGAACAATTCTCGTGCGGTATTCAATAAAGCAATATCGCCAATTGGCAGTATATCTGGAGATTTGAGTGCAAACATCAAATAGACATCAATTGTCCAATGTCCGATACCCTTAATTTTCAACAATTGACTGCGAACAAGGTCGGGGTCTGTCGCTAATAAATTTGTAAAATCAAGTTCATTGCAAAGAACCGTTTTTGACAATCCTTTGATATATAATGTCTTTTGCCTGCTAATTCCAGCTTCACGAAACGCTTCATC
>CANHBE010000063.1 GCA_947458575.1 Flavobacteriaceae bacterium
GTTTCACCACCCATAGGAACAAATTTTGTTTCTTGGGCCAAATAAGGATATTCGGCAACAACGTCATCATAAGTCCCATTATCATCATCGCTAGCCAAGAAACAATCATTATGGTGACCTAAGCGCGCCACATTACTGTTGCTAAATGCTTGTGAATTTGATAATGCGTTTGCCGCATACAAATCTTGTTTGAAAGCCGGTTTTCTCAATTGCACCGTTCTATTAAGAGGAAGAGCATTTAACAAAGCATTGACAACTTCTCTTCTGTTATTGAGATTTTGAGTGGTTAAATTGGTTTGGTTATAACCCCAGCCACCGAATTCCGCTTGACTTGTATAAAACCACTCACCCCAAGTTCCAATAAATCCTGCTTGAACTGAAGCAATAATGTCACTATTTAAAGTGAAGTAAGGACGTAATTGATTGATATGGTCTAGAATAACTGCTTTTGATGCATCTCTGGGAGAATCAGTAGTGTTGCTCGAATAAGTAAACCTTAAGATACACTTTAATCCTGCATTTCTGATTTTGTCAAAATCACTTTGCATATTGGCAAGATATTCGGCTGAGATAGGAGTTGTCTTGAAATCATTTAATCTGTAATTTCGGTATATGATCGTAATATTGTTGTTGATTCTGTAATCCGTCAATTCTGTCTGATTCAAAGGAGAATTGGAAGATGTAAATTTGAAAAATCCACGTTCCGGATTTGAAAGTACAGCACTCGAAGGTGTGTACGATTTGCTTACTAATTGAGCGCTTGCACAAAAAGCAAGAAACATACTCAACATTAAAAATATTTTTTTCATTGTACTTAGTAGGTTTTTAGAGGTTTAATTTGTACGTTTCGTTGACGCCAAATTTATATAGATTAAATACACAAAACATCGACGAAAGTGTTAAAAAATTTTATTTCATCGACGAAATGCACGTTTTTTTAAATTTTGTAAGAAAAAAGTTATTTAAAGAACTCAGTTTGTACGATTAAGCGTATTGATTGACTTCTAAAGTTGTTAACAATTTGGTTTAGTGTTGTTTATAAGTGCAAATTCGAACCGTAATTAGCGCTAAGTTTTATAATCGTATTTATATTTTTTCTCATTTTCTATACTGAAACAACTGCGATTTTTATTCATAGTTCTTTTAGAATAATATAAATTATAATTTATATTATGTAAAATAGAAAATAGAATAAATCACACTATATAATACTTTCTGGAGTTTATTCCACCAATGTCATCTGTGTAACATATCTTTTTCATTCCAATAGAAAAAACTCCATGTTAGTTTGTTATTTTTGCAGTGCTTTAATATAGAGAGAAACCAAAATAACAGAGCTTAATATGAATGTGATAGTTGAAAGAATTGCAGATTTTCTTCAGAAGTTTCAACCATTTAGTTACTTGTCTTTCGATCAATTGAAAGATGTTGCAGCTAGCATCAAAGTTATTAATTTGGATAAGAATCAGGTTCTCTTTAAAATTAATGATTCCCTGCATGATAGTTTTTATGCTGTTGCATCAGGTACAGTAAATCTTTCAGTAATTTCCGATGCGGAAGAAACACTACTCAATAAATGCCTTCCAGGTGACGTTTTTGGACTTCGACCGTTTTTTGCAAAGAATAATTACATGATGACAGCAAAAGCGCGCGAAGAATCTGTGGTTTATGCTATTCCGATCAGCGTATTCAGACCTTTTGTGGCTCAAAATTCTGAGGTGTTGAATTTCCTATTGGAGAGCTTTGCTCATAATTCGAATGATCCGAAAGATCATGAAAACAAAGGAAAATTATTGTCGGATAATGTCATAATTTCTACTCAACAGTCTGAGATTCAATATTTGCAGACATTAACATATAATAAGACGCCATTAAAAGTTTCTTCGTCAACAGAGGTCAGCGAAATTGCCCAGATGATGACTGATAATTTAATCAATAGTGTTTTTGTTACCGATAATATTTATCCAATCGGTATTATTACTGATACAGATTTTCGGGCAAAAATAGCAACCGGTAGATATCCCATAACCACAACAGCCGAAAAGATTATGAGTTCTCCTGTTATTACGGTCACAGAGAATGTTTCGCTAGCCGAAGCGCAACTACTAATGCTAAAGAATAATGTTAGTCACTTATGCGTAACCGTTGATGGATCGGAGAAATCAGAAATTAAAGGTGTAATTTCAGAACACGATTTAATAGTCGCGCAAGCCAGTAATCCCGGTGTTCTTATCAAAGAAATTAAGCGCTCCAAGAATGCTCTTGATTTAAAGCTTATTCGCAACAAACTATCCGAGATTATTCAAACATCAATATCTAAGAATATTCCATTGACGCATATTTTTAATATTGCCGGCGAAATTAATTTAGCTATAGTCAAACGGTCAATTGAGCTGTCAATACTGGAATTTGGGTCTCCTCCTGCCAGGTTCGCCTTCCTATGTATTGGAAGTCAAGGTCGAAAAGAACAATTGCTATTAACAGATCAGGATAATATTCTTGTATTCGAAGATGTTGCGACTGAAAATTATCGTGCTGTTAAGGATTATTTTGTCAAATTGGCAAAAATGGCCACCATTACTCTGGAACAAGTTGGTTACACAAGCTGCCCGAATGGTCATATTTCTAGTAATATTCTTTGGTGTAAGTCTTTGACAGATTGGACAAAACAATACGAAAATTGGATGAATACTCCAGGAGAAATCAGTAATGAAATCAGTAGTATATTTTTTGATTACGAGATTGCTTTCGGAGAGCCAAAAATTGAAGAAGCAATAACTAATGTAATTTTCAAGAATATTAAAAAACAACGATTATTCTTTGATTACCTTGGAAATGACGCAATTAGAAAGCCTGCTCCTCTTAGTTTCTTCAAAAAGTTCAACGTGGAAGAAGAAGGAATCAATAAGGATAAATTCGACATCAAAACAAGAGCAATAATGCCTTTGGTTGACGGTGCAAGATTGTTTACCATAAGCAATAACATAAAAGGAATTAATAACACGCACATGCGCTTTAAGCAATTGGCAATTGCAGATCCGAAGCACGCCGAGATTTATCTCAATTGTGCCGATGCATTCCTGACACTTTCAAAATACAGAACGCTCGAAGGTTTGCGAAATGATAATTCTGGTCAGTATATAACGCTAGAGGAACTTTCTAAAACCGATCGCGAAATACTTAAAAACGCTTTGGCCGCAATGAAAGAGCTTGAGGAATTAATAAAGGATTCGTTTCAACTAACTCAATTCTCGTAAATATGTTAGATTGGATCAAGAACTTAAACAAGGAATACCCTGACTTCTGGAAGAGTTACAGCTCAAAATTTCAAAAGAAGTCAAATCGATTTGTTGTAATCAGCACAGAAACCACAGGCCTAAATTCGAGTAAAGATGTGATTTTATCTATCGGAGCCATTACCATTGAAAATAATGCTATACTAGTCGGACAATCCTTTGAAGTGATTCTGCTTCAGTATATTTTCTTACATGATAATGGAATTTCAAATGAGTTTATTGTCGAGAGCAAACTTCCAAAATTAGGTGAACCTGAAGCTATAAAGGCTTTCATTGAATTTATTGGAAATGCTATTTTGGTTGGGCATCGTATTCATTTTGATATTGATATGATCAATGAAGCGCTGTATAAAATGGGCTGTAGTCGATTAAAAAATGAAGCAATTGACATTGAAATAATGTATCGCAAATTGATTGATAACACTGATAAACAGTTTTCGGTTGATGAATTAGGTAAAATTTTAAATGTACCAAGAAATGAGCGTCATTCCTCTGCTGAAGATGCGTATACAATTGCCTTGATGTTTTTGAAACTAAAATCTAGATTGGGTATAAATATCTAATTGAACGCAGCGTTCGAATGCCCCATGATGCGTTTTTGAAACAGGGTTTTTTGAGAGCTTCGCATGCGGAATTCCAAATTGGTCTTTGAAAGTATTGATTGAATCAATGTTTTCAATTTTTTGAAAGCTTCCTCGTTCAGTTACAGCTTCTGTATAAATCAATTCATTTGTAACAATCGTTCTGGTTAAGTAAATGAATTGATCAACCTTAACCTTTCCGAAAATAAGTCCGTGCTGCTGTTTCCCAAAAGTGCATTCAAAATCCTTAGGCATAAACACCCGTTTTTTGGTTTTTCGATGATAAATTTTATACGCTGCTTCCTTTCCACTCCATAAACACCAAACCATAACCTCCGGATTCTTTGCAGAAAAAATAGCGCGCTGTTCTTTTGATGTAAAGATCTTCTCAATCCACCGGTCTCTTTTCCAATTGCTTTCTATTCGTGAAAGCGCTAAGTCAACAATGTCATTGCCAATCATCCTTGATCTAGTTTTGATTCAATAATAGCTATCGCCGACGCAACAGTCAACATTTTTTCCATCGATTGGTCATCGATGACAATTTGAAAGGCATCTTCAATATCCAAAACGATATCAACTAAATTGGCGGAATTAATTTTGAGATCGTTTATAAAGTCAGTCGATTCGTCTAAAGTTTCGAACGCTTTAACTTCCTTTGTATATGGCTTTATGATGCCTTTAAGTTGTTCAATAATTGAATTTCTATCCATCGTGTTATTTTTCATATTTTTTAAAAATGATGCAGCCATTCACATCTCCGAAACCAAAATTAGCTTTTGCAATAACTTTGATGTCTTTTTCAATTAGTGATTGATTCACCGCATTCCGTCCGATTAAAGTTGCAATTTCAGGATGCAAATCAGCACAATTGCGGTTTGGAAAAACAAAACCTTGAAACAGTTGCAAAATCGTTGCAACACACTCCAATCCACCCGCAGCAGAAAGGCAATGTCCGACCATCGATTTCAGAGAGTTAATATAAGGAAAATCATCGCCCTTTCGACCTAATGCTTCAGTCCAATTAAGAATTTCTAGCGCATCTTTTGACGTCGCAGTAAGATGACCGTTGATCGCATCAATTTCCTCGGGCTGAATACCCGCATTTGATAACGCGTCTCGAATACATTTTTGAACAGCCAAAGCATTTGGAGCGGTCATTGTACCTTCTCCCCTTTGCCCTCCGGAGTTGATATTTCCTCCGAGAACTTCAGCGTAAATAGTAGCCCGTCGACTCAGTGCAGCGTCAAGATCTTCCAACAGCAGTGCTCCTGCTCCACTTCCGGGGACAAACCCTGATGCGTCGGCGCTCATCGGACGAGAGCCTTCCTCCGGCTGGTGATTGTGTTTAAAGGTACAAACTTTCATTGCGTCAAATCCACCCCAAATGTACGGTCCGGAATCGCTCGTGCTTCCTGCTAACATTCGCTTGGCTCGACCTGATTTAATTCTTTCAAAAGCCATCAAAATACTTTCTGTCCCTGTTGTACAGGCCGACGAATTTGTCGTGACCTGATTTCCTAAACCTAATTTTCCGCCTAAGTATGCACTGACGCCACTATTCATGGTTTGAGCTACAGCTGTGCTTCCTAATCTTCTGGTTTGTAAATCATCAATTTTGTATATACTTTCTCTAAACTTTTCAATTCCTGAGGTTCCGGTGCCAAAAATAGTTCCTGAATCCCAATCCGGATTTGGATTGTTGTCAACGGATAAACCGGCATTTCTCCACGCTTCAATACCAGCCATTACACCATAAAGTATACCTGTTGCGTTGAAATTGCGGAGCTCCAGTTCTGTAAAGTAATCCAATTTCATTTCCTCTGAAATAAAAGGTTTACCGGAAATTTGACACGAAAACTGTAAATCCGCCAATTCTTGATCGAAACGAATACCTGATAAACCATGTCTAATCGCATGTAAAAATGCGTCAAGCCCTACTCCATTTGGAGCAACCACACCCAAACCTGTTATTACAACTCTTCTACTCATCATGATTTACGTACCATTCCGGAAATCTCGCCACTGCATACCAATTCATTCTTCTCATTTTTCATTTCAACTTTACACTTTAATTTTCCAAATCGGAAGTAAATTTTCTCAGAATGTACAATTACTTTTTCGCCGGGATATACGGGTTTTAAAAATTCTACAACTACTGACGTTAAGGACATTACCATATTTTTTTTAAATTGATCGTTGATCAAAAATATCCCCAAACATACCACACCAATTTGTGCCATTACTTCGGTCAAGATGACACCGGGAGTCACAGGGTTGTTTTTAAAATGACCTTGATAAAACGCCAGCTTATCATCAAAAGTGTAGCAACCTTTAACACTATTTTTGTCTATGTGAAGAATGTCATCCACAAACAAAAAAGGCTTATCGTATGGCAATTTTTCAATGATATCCTTTGTGGTCATACTTAAAACTCTAACAAGATTTTTTGCGCTGAGAAACCGGGTCCAAAGCTTAACATCAGTCCTTTCTCTCCACGATTGGGTTGATTTTCCATTACTTTCTCCAGTACATATAATACAGTTGCGCTCGACATATTACCATATAACCGCAATATTTCTTTTGTTGCGTCTATATTTTTCCCCATTCCGGCAAACAATGATTCTACTGTTTGGATAATTTTCTTTCCTCCCGGATGAAAAATCAAATGATCCATGGCCTCGATGCTCAAATTGTTCTTTGCCAGGAATGGATGAATAATCTCGGGAAAGTGAGATGCGATCGTTTCAGGAACCTCGATATCCAATACCATTTGTAAACCTGAATTCGTCAGTTTGAAACCCATCATATGCTCGTTATCATAAAAGTGATACATCTCGTCATCTAGTATAGTCGCACCTTTAGCCTCTGGCTCTGAAGAGAGTAAAACACATGCAGCGCCATCGCCAAATATGGCAGCACTTACTATGTTTGCCATCGAAAAATCGTTTAATTGAAAGGTTGCTGTGGGCGACTCAACAGCGATAACGGCAGCACGTTTTCCCGGGTTTGCTTTCAAGAAATTTCGAGCGTAAATAATTCCGGATATTCCTGCCGCACAGCCCATCTCTGTTACCGGTAGTCGCACGATGTCTTGCTTCATGCTTAGCTTATTGATCAGATAGGCATCTAAAGATGGAATCATAATACCGGTGCAGCTGACCGTTATAATGTAATCTACTTCATTCGGATTCCATTTGGCCTTAATCAGCGCTTTACGTAATACTTTTTCACCTAGATTAATAACTTCACGAACATAGATTTCATTTTTTTGTTCAAAAGATGTAGCGGTAAAAACTTCGATGGGATCCATGATAGAATAACGTTTGTCAACTGCCGCGTTTTCGAAGATTTTCTTTACTTTTCGAATAAACCGCTCCTCGTGGCCGACCAGCCAATGATCTAGAAATGGTATTATATCCTCAGTACTTCTCGAATACTGCGGCAATTCCTTGGCAACAGTTGTTATGATTACACTCATAGTTTTGCAATTATCCACTGATACCGAAACGCCCATTTCCATTTGATAACCGAGTTGGAGTTTGGAAAGTTCTTCGAGAAATCAATTAGTTCATTTTTTTTAAAGCCTCTCAGAATGGAAGTTAATCCGTCTTTTCTCGACATCTCGTTTAGTCTAAAAACAACAGCAATCATTTGAAATAAGCGGTAGGCAATTTTACTTCTATGCAAATCATTTACGACAATTCCGAGCGTGGTAGTTCGTTCTAATTTTTCAATAAGTTGAATAATATCATCGTTCCTGAAATGATGTAAGGTCAATGTACACAGGGCAATATCAAATTTAATTTGTTCAAAATCTAATTCGAAAATATCTTCTGAAAGATACTCGATATTTGCGTAGCGTGAGGAACATTTTTTTGCATAACCAATCGTAAAGGGATTCGCATCAACACCAATTAGTTTGATACTTCGATTATATTCGTTTGCAAAATCTGCCAAAACTCGCAGCATATCTCCATTTCCACAACCCAAATCGAGTACAGTGATTGTTTGTTCTTGAGGTACTTCCGATATCAATTTCTTAACGCCATCAAGTGTCAATTTGTTTCCTCCTAAAAGCCTATTTATTTGCGCGATTTTGTCTAATGACTCCTGCAATAGTGAGCCTTCTAGTTCAAAATCATCCATAATTTCAGGCGCTTCAGTTCTACATTTTGTACTTAAATTCATGAGCCTTCAATTTTAATTATTTCACCGTGTGTGCTTTTGACAATCAGACGGAACAATGCCGGAAATAACATGATTATCCTCAGTGCTATTTCAGAAAGTTGTGGTTGATGAAGCAGTTTTGCTAACCATCGACCGGTATTCATTCTTTTTCTAAAAGACCGATTCCACTCCATTTCATATTTTTCCTCCAATTCCTGTCTCGTTGTAATTGTCTTTTTATAATAATCATTTATCAGTTCACATGCAATCTTAGCACTGTGAATTGCCATCGCCATACCATTGCCACACAAAGGATGAATAAGTCCGGCACTATCACCAATCATAATGATGTGATTTTCAATAGCACGCTTTTTCTCAAATGAAATTTGACTGATGGTGAGCGGTTTTTCGAACAACGGCGTTGAAGAGCTTAATATGGCGTTTAAAAATGGATTTTGAGAAACTACATGTTTTTGATATTCTTCAATACTTTTGTACTGTCTAAACGAGTTGAAATCTGCCAAATAGCAAATATTCACGATATCATTTTCAATTTTTGAAACCCCACAGTAACCACCTTTAAAATGGTGTAAACCTACCACATTAGCGGGGAAATCAGCCTTATAATGTCCTTTTGCAGCCAACCATGGAGATTTCTTTTGAATAAAAGACCGTTCTATTTTTTGATCTAAGTTGGATCGTTTTCCAAAGGCGCCGAGCACAAAATCAGCTGTGAGAATATCGTTGTTTGCAAGTTGAACGGTGAAGATATCTCGAATGAAGTCAATAGAATTCACTACTTCTTGAATAATAGCACAGCCGTTCTCAATTGCTTTTTGATACAAAGCATAATCTAAGTGATACCTACTGATGCCAAATCCGCCCAATGGCAATTTTGATTTTATTGAGGCTCCATTTTGAATGGAAAAATGTATATTTTCAATATTTGCTGGTTTAAGACCGGATGGATTTACGCCCAGCCAATCCAAATATGGGAGCACTTCATTAGAAACATATTCACCACAAACTTTGTGTTTTGGGTAGCTATTCTTTTCAATCAAAGTAATCGAATATCCTATTTTAGAAAGATGAATAGCCGCCGTAAGTCCGGCTAATCCACCACCAACAATAACGACCGATTCTGAAGTTTCCATAGCAAGTAAATCTATAAAAATTATAACGAGCTTGGTGATTTCACTTGTTATAAATATCATAAAAGAAACTTCACGGCGATATGAGAACCATCTATTTCGGCATCAATTTTTTAAGCAAGGAAATTTGGCCTAAGTGATAATAGCTGTGCTCGATGACTCCTTCAATGTTACGACAATAGCTTCCATATTTTTGGTCTACAAAGTCCTCACTTAATTGCGGATCATCCATTTGTCGGACATACTCGATAAATTTTTCGGCATTTTTAATGAAGTCAGTAACTAATGCAATCCAAGCCGCTTCATCTTTAATTTCAGGAAGATCAAAGCTATACTTGTCTCTAATATCAAGTGTTCCGCCTTCAAAAACATTTAAGATTCCGCTTAAGTAATAGTTGATATGAAATGTTAGCAGCGCGATGGTATTAAGGTCTCCTATCTGATGAACTGCCTGCTGCCAATGCGTGTTTTCAATTTGTTCTTTAAAGTTTGTATTTGCTATCCATTTTCCATCTAAAAGAACTTCTTGTAATCTATTTGCTATTGCAATACTTCTCTCCATTATTCATTAGTTTAGAGGCAATTTGACCTGTTTTAAAAAGCTTGTTTTCCGATCTACAATTTTCCGTCTTTTATTTCATCAACAATCTCCGGATTCAGTAAAGTTGTCGTGTCCCCAAAATTAGAGAAATCGCCTTCTGCAATCTTTCGAAGTATTCTTCTCATGATTTTTCCGGATCGTGTTTTTGGCAAACCTGAAACAAATTGAATCTTGTCTAACTTAGCGATTGGACCAATTTGGTCAGATATCAGTTGGTTAATCTCATTCGACAAGTTCTTTCGATCTCTGCTCTCTCCGATTTCTTTCAATATGATATAGCCATACAAGGCATTTCCTTTGATATCATGTGGAAATCCAACAATAGCACTTTCTGCAACTGCCGGATGTTCGTTTATAGCATCTTCAATAGGGGCAGTTCCTAAATTATGTCCGGAAACAATAACAATATCATCTACTCTACCTGTAATTCTATAATAGCCAACTTCATCTCTCAAGGCGCCATCACCCGTGAAGTATTTACCGGGAAAAGTCGAAAAATAAGTGTCTTTATATCGTTGATGATCGCCCCAGATTGTTCGTGCGATCGATGGCCAAGGAAATTTGATACACAAACTGCCGGTCACTTGATTTCCTTCAATTTCATTCCGTTTCTCATCCATCAATACAGGCTGTATACCCGGTAATGGCAAAGAAGCATAGGTTGGTTTTGTTGGCGTTACAAAGGCAATAGGAGAAATTAGAATTCCACCAGTTTCTGTTTGCCACCACGTATCAACCAATGGACATCGCTTTCCTCCTACGTGGTCGTTATACCAGTGCCAAGCTTCCTCATTGATAGGTTCCCCCACAGAGCCAATTACTTTTAGTGACTGTAAAGGAAATCGTTGCACATAGTCCAGACTTTCTTTTGCAAGTGCTCGGATTGCAGTAGGTGCAGTATAAAACTGTGTTATTTTATGTTTTTCTATGACTTCCCAAAATCTACTAAAATCCGGATAAGACGGTACGCCTTCAAACATTACTGTGGTTGCGCCGTTCAACAATGGACCGTAGAGGATATACGAGTGACCAGTTATCCAACCGATGTCAGCGGTACACCAAAAAATGTCATTTTCTTCGTAGTGAAAAACGTTTTTAAAAGTATAGGCGGTATACACCATATAACCTGCTGTAGTATGTACCATGCCTTTTGGTTTACCGGTAGAACCTGATGTATATAAAATAAACAACGGATCTTCAGCATCCATAATCTCAGCCACATTATTGTCAGATGCTTGGTCCAATAGCGGTTGCAGCCATTGATCTCTACCAGCTTTCATTTGAATATTCGTGTCGGTTCGTTTTACAACCAAAACATCTTTTACGCATGGGCATTTTTCTAAAGCTTCATCAATGATACCTTTTAAATCAATTGACTTGTTGCCTCTAAA